>JABFXD010000732.1 GCA_013361925.1 Streptomyces sp.
CCCACCACGGTCGCAAGTTCGAGCCGGAACTCAAGAAGATCGCCGCTGAGATACAGGACGAGACGGAGCGGCTGACGACCGCTCCGGCAACGGCTTCCGAAGACGAGCGCTGACACCTCGCATCCACCGCGAGCCGGTATCGGCACAGGCCGACATGCGGACGGCCGCCCTTGAAAGCAGGGGCGGCCGTCCGTGCTCATACCGACGATCGCCGCCGGAGTCTCCACAGGATCCGAGCGACCATCGATCTCAAAACCTCACAAGGCCCGACCGGTCGGCCCGCACAAGCTCCACAAGACAGGCGCTCTCAGGGCTCCGCCCTTGCCATCGAGCCCGAGGCACCCAAGGGAGCCGGGTGGGACCCGCTGGGCCCGTCGGGTAAGCGTTCATGGCCCTGTCAGGGCCCCGTGCTCGCTTCCCCGTCCCTGCTGACGCCCCACCCGAGCGTCCGTACGACGTCGGACACACGCGTGTACACGCCAGGGCTGCCCTGCAGCCCGCAGCCGCTCCCCCAGGACACCAGCCCGACGAGTCTGCCCTGCGCGACCAGCGGTCCCCCGCTGTCGCCCTGACAGGCGTCGCGACCGCCCTGCTCCTCCCCGGCACACAGCATCGAATCGGCGCGATAGGTGCCGTCCGCGTTTCCCGGGTAGGCCTGTTCACAGAGGCCGTCGGAGAGGACATGGACGCGCGCGGCCCGCAGGCTGTGCGCGTAGTCGCCGCTGCCCGAGATATCACCCCACCCGTACACCGTCGCGTCCGTGCCCGGCTCGTACGCCGCGTCGCCGTCGGCCGCCATCGTGACGACGGAGTCGCGCGGCAGCGGCTCGGCGAGACTGAGCACCGCGAAGTCCCCGGCGTTGGTGGCGGGGTCGTAGCCCGGGTTCACCCACGTGGCACGTACGCGGATCTCCTGTCCCTGATCCGAGAGCAGATCCGTGCGCCCCGTGATGGCCTTGAGGTCGCGCACCCGGTTCGGCGGGGCACCCAGAACCTCCTCGCCCACACAGTGGGCCGCGGTGAGCACAGTGGTCCGACCGACGGCCACGCCGCCGCAGAACTGCCCAGCGCGCGTACCCCCGAACCGGTCACGGCTGGACAGCGCCACGGTCCACGGGCCGTCCGAGATGTCGACGGGAAAACCGCCCACGACGATGCTGTCGGCGGCCACAGGGGCCGCTGACGCCAGCGGTATGGCACCCGCCACGGCCGCCAGGACCAGCGACCGGTTCAGCGCCCGGGAAAGGGGACGACGCATGCGCGTTCCTCACTCTGGGGTGGACTTGGAAAACCCAGAGTGATTCACCACGCCGCCGCGCGCACCCGCGCCCACGACGCCACGGCCGCCCCCACCCGCGCCCGCTCAGCACGAGGGCCCAGGACGAGGGCCCAGCACGAAGGCCCGGCTTCCTCGCGGGAAACCGGGCCTTCGACGTCGTACGACCGCGTCCTAGTCGAGGTAGTCGCGCAGCACCTGCGAACGCGACGGGTGGCGCAGCTTCGACATGGTCTTGGACTCGATCTGGCGGATGCGCTCACGCGTCACGCCGTACACCTTGCCGATCTCGTCGAGGGTCTTCGGCTGACCGTCGGTGAGACCGAAGCGCATCGAGACGACGCCCGCCTCGCGCTCGGACAGGGTGTCGAGGACGGAGTGCAGCTGCTCCTGCAGGAGCGTGAAGCTGACCGCGTCGGCCGGGACGACGGCCTCGGAGTCCTCGATGAGGTCACCGAACTCGCTGTCGCCGTCCTCGCCCAGCGGGGTGTGCAGGGAGATGGGCTCGCGGCCGTACTTCTGGACCTCGATGACCTTCTCGGGGGTCATGTCGAGTTCCTTGGCCAGCTCCTCCGGGGTGGGCTCGCGGCCCAGGTCCTGGAGCATCTGGCGCTGCACGCGCGCGAGCTTGTTGATGACCTCGACCATGTGCACCGGGATACGGATGGTGCGGGCCTGGTCGGCCATGGCGCGGGTGATCGCCTGACGGATCCACCAGGTGGCGTACGTGGAGAACTTGTAGCCCTTGGTGTAGTCGAACTTCTCGACCGCGCGGATCAGACCGAGGTTGCCCTCCTGGATGAGGTCCAGGAAGAGCATGCCGCGGCCGGTGTAGCGCTTGGCCAGGGAGACCACCAGACGGAGGTTGGCCTCCAGGAGGTGGTTCTTGGCGCGGCGGCCGTCCTCGGCGATGATCTCCAGCTCGCGCTTGAGCTTGGGGGCGAGCTTGTCGGCGTTGGCCAGCTTGTCCTCGGCGAACAGGCCGGCCTCGATGCGCTTGGCGAGCTCGACCTCCTGCTCGGCGTTGAGCAGCGGGACCTTGCCGATCTGCTTCAGGTAGTCCTTGACG
>JABFXD010000767.1 GCA_013361925.1 Streptomyces sp.
GAGCCCGACGGCACTGCCGAGCGCGAGGCTGCCGAGCAGCAGGGCGAGCGCCAGTCGGCCGCGCCGGGGGCCGGACATGGCACGGACGCGGGCGAGAAGACCGCGGTTTCCCGCTGCCGGTGCCGCCTCGCAGGCCGGGTGGTCGGCAGCGGAAGACCTTTCCGTGCGGCTCTCCGCCCGGGGAGCATCCTGCGCCGTTCCGGCCTCGGCGAGGACAGCGGACTCGGGCGCCGCGGACATGGGCACCGCGGACTCGTCCAGCCGCACCACCCGGTCCGCCACTCCCAACAGGGCCGGCCGGTGCACGACGAGCAGCACCGTCCGCCCCACCGCGAGCCTGCGCACCGCCGCCACGACCTCGGCCTCGGTGGCCCCGTCGAGCGCGGCCGTCGGCTCGTCCAGCAGCAGCACGGGCCGGTCCGCGAGGAACGCCCGGGCCAGCGCGAGCCGCTGCCGCTGGCCGGCGGACAGACCGGCGCCGTCCTCGCCGAGCACGGTGTCGGCGCCCTGCGGCAGGGCGTCGACGAACTCCAGGGCTCCCGCGTCCGCCAGCGCCTGTCGTACGGCGGCGTCGTCGGCCTCGGACCGCGCCAGCCGGACGTTCTCCGCGATCGTCCCGGCGAACAGGTGCGGCCGCTGTGGCACCCACGCCACCTGCGACCGCCACCGGCCGAGATCCGCCTCGGCGAGATCGACGCCCCCGACCAGCACCCGCCCCTCGGCGGGCGCCACGAATCCCAGCAGGGCGTTCAGCAGTGTCGACTTGCCCGCCCCGCTCGGTCCGACGAGTGCGACCGTCTCCCCGGGCTCCACGGCGAAGGACACCTCATGAACGGCGTCGCCGGAACGTCCCGGGTAGCGAACGGTGACGCCCTCGAAGGTCAGGGCGCCAGCCGATGCGCCGGCCGGCACCGCAGCCGTACCCGCCGTCGGCACCGGCGTCTCCAGCACCTCGAAGATCTCCTCGGCGGCGGCCAGCCCCTCTGCCGCCGCGTGGTACTGCGCCCCCACCTGGCGCAACGGCAGATACGCCTCGGGCGCCAGCACCAGGATAACCAGGCCGACGTACAGGTCCATCTCACCGTGCACGAGCCGCATGCCGATCGTCACCGCGACCAGGGCCACCGACAGGGTGGCGAGCAGCTCCAGGGCGAAGGAGGAGATGAAGGCGATCCGCAGCGTCCGCATGGTCGCCTGCCGGTACTCGCCGGTGATGCGCTTGATCGACTCGGCCTGCGCCTTGGCCCGGCCGAACACCTTCAGGGTGGGCAGCCCGGCGACGACGTCGAGGAAGTGCCCGGACAGCCGGGACAGCAGCTGCCACTGACGGTCCATCCGGGACTGCGTGGCCCAGCCGATCAGCACCATGAAGATCGGGATGAGGGGGAGGGTGCCCACGATGATGGCGGCCGAGACCCAGTCCTCGGTGACGACCCGCGCCAGCACCGCCACCGGCACGACCACCGCCAGCCCCAACTGCGGCAGATAGCGCGAGAAGTAGTCGTCCAGGGCGTCGATTCCCCGCGTGGCGAGTGCGACCAGCGAGCCCGTCCGTTGTCCGCTCAGCCACCCCGGTCCGAGCGCCGCGGCCCGCTCCAGCAACCGCCCCCGAAGCTCGGACTTCACCGCCGCGCTCGCCCGGTGGGCGGCGAGCTCGGTGAGCCAGGAGACCAGGGCACGCCCGCAGGCGACGGCCACCAACAGCAGCAGGGGAGTGCGGAGTTCGCCGGCCGACAGGCCGTGCTGGAACGCGCCGACCACCACTTCGGCGATGAGCATCGCCTGCGCGATGACCAGCGCTGCTCCGACCATGCCCAGGCCGACGACCGCCACCATGAACAGGCGCGTGGCACGGGCGTACCGGAGCAGACGCGGATCGATTGGTTTCACGTGAAACACACCTCAGTGAGCGGCTTCGGCGATGTGCTGCGTTCCGATGCGCTTGCGGAACACCCAGTAGGTCCAACTCTGGTAGAGCAGGACGATCGGCGTGGCGATACCGGCACACCAGGTCATGATCTTCAGGGTGTACGGGCTCGACGAGGCGTTGGTGACCGTCAGGCTCCAGTCCCCGTTGAGGCTGGAGGGCATGACGTTCGGGAAGAGCGTCAGGAAGAGCATGGCCACGGCGGCCACGATCGTCACCCCCGAGAGAGCGAACGACCAGCCCTCACGCCCCGCCTGATTCGCCACCAACGCCGCGACCAGCGCGGCCACCGCGACCACGAGAGCGACCAGGCTCTTGCCGTCACCGCCGTCGACCTGCGTCCACACCAGGAAGATCAGCGCGCACACGGCCGTGACGAGGCCGACTTGGAGCGCCAGCTTCCGTGCCCGCTCCCGGATGTCGCCGACGGTCTTGAGCGCCGTGAACACCGCCCCGTGGAAGGTGAAGAGCGTGAGCGTCACCAGTCCGCCGAGGAGGGCGTAGGGGTTGAGCAGGTCCCAGAGGGTGCCGACGTACTCGAAGTTCTTGTCGATCTTCACGCCCCGCACGATGTTGCCGAAGGCGACGCCCCACAGGAACGCGGGGAGGAGCGAGGTCCAGAAGATCGCGGTCTCCCAGTTGCGCTGCCAGTTCTCCTCGGGCCGCTTCGCCCGGTACTCGAAGGCGACCCCGCGGACGATCAGGCAGACCAGGATGACCAGCAGCGGCAGATAGAAGCCGGAGAAGAGCGTGGCGTACCACTCGGGGAAGGCGGCGAAGGTCGCGCCGCCCGCCGAGAGCAGCCAGACCTCGTTGCCGTCCCAGACGGGGCCGATGGTGTTGATCAGCACCCGCTTCTCGGGCCGGTCGCGGGCCAGCAGCCTGGTGAGGATGCCGACCCCGAAGTCGAAGCCCTCCAGGAAGAAGTAGCCGGTCCACAGGACGGCGATGAGTACGAACCAGACGTCGTGAAGTTCCATGACTCGATCTCCCTGGGCCTAGTACGAGAAGGCCATCGGCTTGTCGGCGTCACGGGTGTCGCCGCCGATCTTCGTGGGCGGGTTGAGGTCGGCCTCGGTGAGCTCGGGCGGGCCGGCCTTGACGTACTTCACGAGCAGCTTGACCTCGACGACGGCGAGGATGGCGTACAGCGTGGTGAAGACGATCATCGAGGTGAGGATCTCGCCCTGGGAGACACCGGGGGAGACCGCGTCGCGGGTCTGCAGGACGCCGTAGACGACCCACGGCTGACGGCCCATCTCGGTGAAGATCCAGCCCCAGGAGTTGGCGATCAGCGGGAAGCCCATGGTGAGCACGGCGATGCGCCAGTACCACCGGGTGAGCTTCGGGCCGAGGGCCTTCTGGCCCCGGGGCAGCAGTACGAGATGCGGCACCTCGTCGTCGGCCACCCGCAGGTGCTGCGGCAGCATGAACTTCTTGCGGGTCAGCCAGAGTCCGAGCAGGCCGATCGCGAAGGACGTCATGCCGAAGCCGATCATCCAGCGGAAGCCCCAGTAGGCGACGGGGATGTTGGGCCGGTAGTCGCCGGGCCCGTACTTCTCCTGCTCGGCCTTGTTGACGTCGTTGATGCCGGGGACGTACGAGCTGAAGTCGTCCTTGGCCAGGAAGGACAGCAGGCCCGGGACCTCTATGGCGACCCTGTTGTGGCCCTTGTCGACGTCGCCGACGGCGAAGATCGAGAAGGGAGCCGGCTTCTCGCCGTCCCACAGCGCCTCGGCCGCGGCCATCTTCATCGGCTGCTGCTCGTACATGATCTTGCCGAGGGTGTCACCGCTGATCGCGGTGAGCATGCCTCCGACGATGACGGTGACCAGGCCGAGCCGCAGCGAGGTCTTCATGTCGCTGATGTGCTTCTTGCGCAGCAGGTGGAAGGCGGAGATGCCGACCATGAACGCGCCACCGGTCAGGAACGCGGCGGACAGCGTGTGGAAGGCCTGGGCGAGGGCGGTGTTCTGGGTCAGCACCAGCCAGAAGTCGGTGAGCTCGGCCCTCCCCTTCGCCTCGTTGATCTTGTAGCCGACCGGGTGCTGCATCCACGAGTTGGCCGCGAGGATGAAGTACGCCGACAGGATGGTGCCGATCGAGACCATCCAGATGCAGGCCAGGTGGATCTTCTTCGGCAGCTTGTCCCAGCCGAAGATCCACAGACCGATGAACGTCGATTCGAAGAAGAAGGCGATCAGAGCCTCGAAGGCGAGCGGCGCACCGAAGATGTCACCGACGAAGCGCGAGTAGTCGGACCAGTTCATGCCGAACTGGAACTCCTGCACGATGCCGGTGACGACGCCCATCGCGATGTTGATCAGGAAGAGCTTGCCCCAGAACTTCGTGGCCCTGAGGTACTTCTCCTTCTCCGTGCGCACCCAGGCCGTCTGCAGACCCGCCGTGAGGGCGGCGAGCGAGATCGTCAGGGGGACGAAGAGAAAGTGGTAGACGGTGGTGATGCCGAACTGCCATCGCGCCAGTGTCTCCGGCGCCAGAGCCAGGTCCACGTCGTCAGTCTCCTTACGTGCCGTGGTAAAGCGGCAGTTTGCCCCTTATGCAACACACATCAAGGGATCAACCGGGACACGCTTGTGAACGCGTTCACATTCACAAGCCCAGTATGACGTACTGAATTTCGACGGACGGCAGGGGGGTCATGTCTCCTGCGTCACCCCGGCCGCCGCGTCCCGGCCCCTTGGCAGCAACTTCAACATCTTGTTGAATTCCATGCCGTGCAGATACGACTCTCATGGCCCTCGGGCCATCTCACCGCATCCCTCGACGACACCCCGACGGCGCAGGCCCTCACCAAGGCACTGCCGCTCGCCTCCACCGCCCACACCTGGGGACAGGAGGTCTACTTCGACACCGGCGTCTCGGTTCCACGTGAAACCAACGCCCAAGAGGTCGTGGAACCGGGCACCGTGGCCTTCTGGACCGACGGAGACGCCCTCGCGCTCCCCTACGGGCCCACGCCGATCTCGCGGGGAGACGAGTGCCGCCTCGCGAGTCCGTGCAACGTCCTGGGCCGTCTGAACGGCGACCCGGGCCTGCTGGCCTCCGTGCGGGACGGAGACCCGGTCCGCCTGGAACTGGTCGACGACTAGAGCTCCTTACGGAACCCTTCCGCCACCTTCAGGAAGATGTCGTTCGCCTCGGCCTCCCCGACCGTCACCCGCACACCCTCGCCGGGGAACGGACGGACCACCACACCATGCCGGTCGCACGCCGCCGCGAAGTCGACCGTGCGCTCCCCCAGCCGCAGCCACACGAAGTTGGCCTGGGTCTCGGGCACCGTCCAGCCCTGAGCGCGCAGCCCCTCGACGACCCGGTTGCGCTCACACACCAGAGAGCCCACCCGGCCGAGCAGTTCGTCCTCCGCGCGCAGCGAGGCGATCGCCGCGTCCTGCGCGAGCTGGCTGACGCCGAAGGGCACCGCGGTCTTGCGCAGCGCCGCCGCCACCGGCTCATGGGCGATGGCGAATCCGATGCGGAGGCCGGCTAGGCCGTACGCCTTGGAGAAGGTCCGCAGGACGCACACGTTCGGCCGGTCGCGGTACAGCTCCACGCCGTCGGGCACCTCGGGGTCGCGGATGAACTCGCGGTACGCCTCGTCGAGGACGACGAGCACATCGCTCGGCACCCGGTCGAGGAACCGCTCCAGCTCGGCCCGCTTCACCACCGTGCCGGTCGGGTTGTTGGGGTTGCAGACGAAGACCAGCCGCGTCCGCTCGGTGATGGCGCCGGCCATCGCGTCCAGGTCGTGCACATCACCCGGCGTCAGCGGCACCTTCACCGAGGTCGCGCCGCTGATCTGCGTGATGATCGGGTACGCCTCGAAGGACCGCCAGGCGTAGATGACCTCGTCGCCCGGGCCCGAGGTCGCCTGGATGAGCTGCTGGGCCACGCCGACGGAACCGGTGCCGGTGGCCAGGTGGGCGAGCGGGACGCCGAAGCGCTCCGACAGCTCGTTCATCAGGCCTGTGCAGGCCATGTCGGGGTAGCGGTTGAAGGACGAGGCCGCGGCCGTGACGCTCTCCATCACACCGGGCAGCGGCGGATAGGGGTTCTCGTTGGAGGACAGCTTGTAGGCGACCGGGCCGTCGGCCGCGGCGGGCTTGCCCGGCTTGTAGGTGGGGATACCCTCCAGCTCGGCGCGCAGCTTGGGGCTCGTCTCGCTCACCGCAGTCCTCCTCGCGACCACCGGCGGCCCGTCCACGCCGCCGGCTTCCAATACTCCACACCTTATGAGGATTCGGCTCCGGTGCGTACAGGTGAGACGTAGGAGACCGCAAACCCCATCAGCCCCACAGGCATCAGGGGCATCACCGGCCGAAGGCAGACGAATCGCAGGGCGCTCTCACATATATCTATGCGCCGGTAGTGCGCGCCGTGGCGCGCATCCCTCGTGAAGGTGAGTTGAGACCTCTTCGAAACATCGAGAACTTGGCAGGCTCATGCGTGCCGACAAGTCACGTAGTGCCATTGGATCGTTCAACTCCCTTTCATTCGAAGGGAATTGACGGATGATGACCATGCAGAAACGTGCCTGTCAACGCGTGCATATGCGTCCGCACTACCCCACCGCATGAGCCCTACTATCGGCTCGCCATGACAGCAGCAGGGAAGCACCAGGTGAGCCGCGCGGAAACCTCACGTCGAGGCAGCCGACCGGGCCGGGCGGGCATCAGAGACGTGGCCGCCGCCGCCGGAGTCTCCATCACGACCGTCTCCGATGCCCTCAACGGCAAGGGCCGGCTCCCGGACGCCACCCGACGCCATGTCCGTGAAGTCGCCGACCGGCTGGGCTATCGCCCGTCGGCAGCGGCCCGAACCCTCCGTACCGGCAAGTCGGGACTCATCGGCCTGACCGTGACGACGTACGGGGATGAACCTTTCACCTTCACCGAGTTCGCGTACTTCGCCGAGATGGCCCGGGCCGCCACCTCGGCCGCGCTCGCCCGCGGCTACGCGCTCGTCATCCTCCCGGCGACCTCGCGGCACGACGTGTGGTCGAACGTCGCCCTGGACGGCACGGTCGTCATCGACCCCTCCGACCAGGACCCCGTCGTCAGCGAACTCGTCCGGCAGGGCCTCCCGGTCGTCTCCGACGGCCGCCCGGCCGGCGAGCTGCCGGTGACCGCGTGGGTCGACAACGACCACGAGGCCGCCGTCCTCGGCATCCTCGACCATCTGGCCGACGCCGGCGCCCGCCGCATCGGCCTGCTGACCGGGACGACGACGGACACGTACACCCATCTGTCGACGACGGCGTACCTGCGTTGGTGCGAACGCGTCGGCCAGGACCCGGTGTACGAGGCCTACCCGGCCCACGACCCCTGTGCGGGCGCCGTGGCCGCCGACCGGCTGCTGGCCCGGCCCGACCGGCCCGACGCCGTCTACGGGCTGTTCGACCCGAACGGCACCGACCTGCTGGCCGCCGCCCGCCGCTACGGACTGCGCGTACCGGAGGACCTGCTTCTGGTCTGCTGCAGCGAGTCGACCGTGTACGCCAGCACCGAACCGCCCATCACGACGCTCTCGCTGAAGCCGCGGCGGATCGGCACAGCGGTCGTCCAGCTCCTCATCGACGCCATCGAGGGGGTGGAGTCGGACCAGCCGGTCGAGCAGGTGATACCGACCGAACTGATCGTGCGCACCTCGTCCCAGCGGCGCCCGCCGCGGACGACGGTCAGCCCGCCCCGGTCGCCGGAGGAGAAGTAGCACTCCGGCCGCGAGCAGCCGGAGCCCGGCCGGGAGTGACAGAACCCGGCCGGGTCAGGCAGACGCGCCGCGGGCGGTCGGCGCGGGAGGGGTGACGGGAGCGGCGGAGCGAGAGGCGTCCGTCCGGGAAGCGGCCACGGGGCGACGGACGGCGGCCCCTCCGCGTGGAAGGGGGCCCAGGATCCACGGAAAGCGGAGTCGGGAGCGCCGTCAGCAGGTGGCCGAAGCCCTGCCCAATCGGGGCGAAAGCCGCGGTGAACTGGACTCTTGCGCCGATTCACCACCCCTGGGTCATCACATGGCGCGATCCGCATTCCTATGATGGGCCCACGACACCGCGGGCCGCTGCGACCAGGCAGTCCGAAGCGGTGCAGATGCGGCGTGATGGTGGAGGGGTCTGATGACTCAGGGGGCCGGTCAGGGACCCGAAGCGGAGCGGACGGCGACGTTGCGCGACTTCCGGGTGCCCGCGTACGTCCACGAGACCGGTCCGTACGGCCAGAGCACACACCCCGGCGATGTCGCGCCGCCCCACGAGGAGGCGTATCCCGAGGGCTACCCGGAGGGGTACACCCCGACCGAGCGGAACCTGCCGGTCGTCAACCGCGGTGACACCCTCCAGGTGACCGTCGACCCGGCCGTGCTCCCGCAGCCCGTGGACGGGTCGGGCGCGCTGTACGTCGTGGGCGATGTGCACGGCTATCTCGACGAGCTGGTGGCCGCCCTCCAGGAGAAGGGCCTCCTCGACTCCGCGGGCAACTGGTGCGCCGGCACCGCCCGGCTGTGGTTCCTCGGTGACTTCACCGACCGCGGCCCGGACGGCATCGGCGTCATCGACCTCGTGATGCGGCTGTCCGCCGAGGCCGCCGCGGCCGGCGGCTACTGCAAGGCCCTCATGGGCAACCACGAGCTGCTGCTGCTCGGCGCGAAGCGGTTCGCCGACACCCCCGTCAACTCCGGGGCGGGCACCGCCACCTTCCAGGCGGCCTGGCTCCTCAACGGCGGCCAGAAGACCGACATGGACCGTCTCCAGGACCACCATCTGCAGTGGATGGCCCGCCTCGACGCCATGGAGTCCGTCGACGGTCATCTGCTGGTCCACTCGGACACCACCGCCTATCTCGACTACGGCGACTCGATCGAGGCGGTCAACGACACCGTCCGCGAGACCCTCACGCGCAACGACGCGGACGAGGTGTGGGACCTGTTCCGCAAGTTCACCAAGCGCTTCTCCTTCCGCGACGAGGGAGGTGCAGACGCCGTCCGTTCGCTGCTGGATACGTACGGCGGCACCCGCATCGTTCACGGTCACAGCCCGATTCCCTATCTGCTGGGCGAGGTCGGCTCCGAGGACGGCGAGGACGGGGGCGGCCCGGTGGTCGAGGGACCGCACGTCTACGCCGACGGGCTGGCCATCGCGATGGACGGCGGAGTGACCATGGCCGGAAAGCTGCTGGTCCAGCAACTTCCCCTGGCTATCTGAACGTTCACAGGGCAGACGATCCCCCATGACGGACTGAGCCGAGACGGCGCAGGCCAGGGCCCAATTTCTGGAAACCCCCTGTCACCCTGTGCCGTCACCGCTCTACCATCGGCTTATCCGTAGCAGGCTCCCCTCCGTTTCTGCCCGACGGCTCACAGTCATGCGAGCCCCAAGCCCTACGGAGCATCGGGGGATGCACATGAACAGCGTTCCGCAGCACCTGCTGAGCGAGGACCGCCAGGAGTACGAGCGGATCCTCGATGAGGCGCTGCGCTCCGCCCCACACCGCCCGGAACTGGCCGCTGTGGGGCAGCGGCTGAATTCCGAACAGCTGCGCACCATGGCGCTGAACGCCACCGCGATCATCACGGCGGCCGCGGCGACCGAGTACCAGCACTATGTGAAGGTCCGCGAGGAACTGCGCCAGCCGGCGCCGTCCACCCCGACGTCCGTGCGCGAGACCGGCTCCGCGGAGTCCGGCTCGGGCGCGGCGGGGCTCGCCGCCACCATGGGAGAGGTCGCCGAGACGGCCGGCGCGGGTGCCGTCGCCGTCGTCGCGGTGCTCGCTCCCGTTCTCGCCGGGACCGCCGCGGCGATATTCCTGCTCGTCGGCTACATCCTGAAGATGCTCAACCCCGAACAGGCGTTCGCCAGAACGATGCTGACGACAGGCTGGGTCTTCGGCGCGATGACCGCGGTGGCGATCCTGGTCGCCGCGGTGGGGCTCCTCATCACCGCCCTGCGCAACCGCCCCTCGCTCGTCGACACCGGGCCGTACGCCGAGCTGACCGGGGAGGTCGCCCGTGCCAGGGAGGCCTGGCACGACGCCCTGCTGGAGCGGGGCGTGCTGCCCTTCCTGCGGGACGCCCTGGCCGACCCCGGCACCGCGGCCGCCCT
>JABFXD010001002.1 GCA_013361925.1 Streptomyces sp.
TGGGTGATCAGCGCCTCCACCCGGCCGTCGGGCTGGAGCCGCCACCAGCCGCTCTCGCGGGCCGCCGGGCGCAGCGGCGTGTCGTCCTCGTCGATCAGCCAGGCCCGCGCCTCGTAGCGGAGGAAGGGCCGGCCGTCGTGGCTGAAGGTGACCTCCTGCGCGTAGGCGAAGTCCCCGTCCAAGGTCGGGTATCCGCCTCGGCCCCGGCCGTGCCAAGTGCCGAGAAGGCCGAGCACCGGTTTGAGCAGGGCGTGCGGTGCGGGTGCCTCGTCCGGCCCGTGGGCGTCGCGGTACGGGTAGGGGGGTGCGGCGGGGTGGGACACGGCGGTGCTCCTCGAAGTCGGGCCGGTGGCGGGAGAAGCCTAGGCCGCGCCGCCACAACCTCACTTCCGCAGCCGCTAATTCACTCGCCCGGCCGGAAGCCGAGCCCATAGGCTCCGCCCGCGCACCTGGGACGCGACACACGACCGCGAGGGGAACCCCATGGACACGCCCGGCTCACCCACCGACCGCTTCGGTCTGCTGCTCGACCAGTTCGACCGCGCCAGGGAGATGGCCCAGGTCCGGCTCATCGGCCTCGGCGACGAGGAGTACCTGTGGGAGCCCGTACCCGACTGCTGGTCGTTGCGGCGTCGCGGCGAGGCGGTGACGCCCAGGGCGTTCGGACCGGGTGACTGGGTGCTCGACCTGGGCGCGCCGGACATCCCGGCGAACG
This sequence comes from Streptomyces sp., assembly GCA_013361925.1. GTDB lineage: Bacteria > Actinomycetota > Actinomycetes > Streptomycetales > Streptomycetaceae > Streptomyces. The sequence continues at coordinate 716 of JABFXD010001002.1, forward strand.
AGTACGAGGAGGTCGGCCGACAGGTCGCCTCGGGCATGTCCGTCGAGAAGATCGCCGACGACTGGAGCGTCAGCGTGGAGCGGGTCCAGGAGATCCTCGACCACACGGGCCCGCTGGAGCCCGACAAGACGCCGATCACCACCATCGCTTGGCGCCTCGGGCATCTGCACTTCGAGTTCGCGGGTGCGTGGGAGTGGGCCTTCGGCGAGCGGCGACAGGATCCGAAGCAGATGGTCGACTTCTCGCCTTCGGCCGCCGTGACCCTTGAGCGGTTCTGGCTGGTGATCGACCGCTGGCGCGACAGCGTGGGCCGGATGACCGAGGAGCAGCTCGACACGGTCGGCTTCTCCCAGTACCCCTACGGCTCCGATGCCGACGAGCCGTACATCGGTGTGCTGTCGGGGGCCAACCTCGAGTTCATCCATCACATGGCCGAGATCGCGCTGCTGAGGGACCTGTGGCGGGCACGCTTGTGACCAGAGTCGGACGGCTGGGGAATTGCCGTGGAGCCGCAGCTCGGCGGCGTGTTAGCGTCCCAGCGCCGGCCGCGGGACTTCGGTGCGACTTCCGGAACCTGCCTGTACAGCAATGATTCGCAGCTCGTGCCCCCATTCCCCGGCCGGCATCCGGTACCGAAGGGGGCGGGCACAAGGCATGGAGTCGTACGGGGATCTCGTCGCGGCCGACGACGTACTGCTCTTCGTCAACGCGGCGATCACCGCGACCGGGCAGCGCGAGTTCCACACCGACGCGGCAACGCAGCGGCTCTCGCTCGACTTCCTGCACGCGTACATGCTCGGCAACTACCGCGATCTGTACGCCGGAGTGCTGGCGCTCGACATCAACGACCACAACGCCGCGCTGATCGTCCGCCGGCTGCTGGAGACCTCCGGCGAGGCCACCGTGGAGCAGCGTCGCGGTGAAGGCCGGCTGATCGCGGGGCGGTTGGCGCTGCTGCCGCCCCAGCGGGTCTACGGACTCTTCCGGGCGCTGCGCCGCGCCGGGGTGAACAACCGCCGTACCCGCGCGCTGCTGCGCGACTGGCTGGCCGCCCGTCCCGATCTGGCCTTCGACGCGGTCAAGTACCGCAGCGGCCTCAAAGAGGCCCTGCGGCACGCTCATCTGTCGCCGGGGGACGGGGAGCTCGGCACGTTCCTGTTCGCGCCGCTCAGTCGCCCCCACTACGACACCCCGATCCTGGAGACCTGGCGCCGGGCGCATTACGAGCAGGCGGCCCTGTACGAGCTGCCGTACACCGTCGCCGAGGGCTTCGCGGCCAAGCACGGCATCGCGCGCGGCGTCTTCCTGGAGCGGATCGCGCCCCGGCTGACGCGTCTTGAGGCGCTGCGGCTCCAGGAGACGGCCGAGCGGCGAGGCGTCGCGGACACGGTCAGGGCCGACCTGGCGCGGATGCCGCTGACGCGGCTCGCCGGCTATGTGCTGTCCCTGCCCGCCGCGGAGCGCGTCGAACGGCGCGAGGAACTCAATGGCGCGCTGCGGGCGGCCGCCGTGCGGGTGGCGGGCGCGCACCGGGGGACGTGGGGCCGGGTGACGGCCGTACTGGACGACAGCTTCTCCTCCTACGGCTCGGGCGTGAAGCGGCGCCGGCCGCTGGCGGTCGCCCTCGCCTGCCACTACCTCCTCGAAGCGCTCGCCGGCCGCTATGCCGGGCTGTGGACCTCCGGCCGCCGTGAGGCGCTGCTCGCGCATCCCGTGGGTCCGACCCCGCTGGGCGAGCGGATCCTCGACGCGCTGGAGACGGCACCGGACCGGCTGGTCATCGTCTCCGACGGCTGGGACAACGCCCCGCCCGGGCTCGCCGCCGAGGTGCTCCGCGTCTGGCGCACCCGCCTCGACCCGGAGCGCCGCACCAGTGTGGTCCACCTCAACCCGGTCTACGACGCGGACGACTTCGACGTACGACGACTCGCCCCGAGTGTGCCGACCGCGGGTGTGCGGGACGCCGAGGATCTGCCGGCCCTCGTCGAGATCGCGCAGTTCGCCGAGGGGCGGACCGGACTGGCCGAGCTGACGGCCTACCTGGACGCCCGCGCGGAGCGGCTCACCGCCGCGCCGGGGCAGCGGGCCGCGGCCGGGGGTGCGCGATGACGTCGTACAGCGAACTCCATGCCCCCGCCGACCTGTTCGACGGGCTGCGGACGCGGCCCTCCCAGGTGTGGGGCGCGGTGCGGCTGGTGCCGCTGGTGCGGTCCGAGCCGGTGGAGGACCTGCGGCTGCACCCGCGGATCCATGCCGGTCCTGGCGTGGTCGACCTGGGCCGCAAGGGCAGTTACTGCTCCTACATCCCGCACAGCTTCGTCGCCGAGTGGACCGGGGACGGCTCCCCCGCCGCCGCCTACGGCACCCAGCTCGCCGAGGGGCGGCCCGGGCAGGAGCCGGTGGCGGCGGTCGGGCTGCACTTCCATCGGCGGATGGCACGTCAGGAGGCCCGGCGGCGGCTGCGGTTCCTGCCGCTGCACCTCGCGCTGGAGGGCTATCTCGCCCTGCACTTCGGCGGTCCCACCATCGCCTGGGAGGAGTGGTCGCGGCAGGCCGTACGGCAGGGTCTCTCGCCGCGCGTCGAGGCCGCCTACCTGGGACTACAGGTGCCGGGGCTGGCCGACGCGCTGAGCGTCTTCGAGATCCACCCCGGCCAGTGCGGTGTGCTCGTCCACCTGGCCGACGCGCTGGCCGCCGCGTTCGTGGTGCCGCATCCGGAGGACTACCGGACGCTGCATCCGACGCTGGTCCAGGACCTGTACGGCGATCTGGTGCACCACTACGCGACGCTGATGCCGCCGGTGTCGGACTTCCGGGCGCACATCGCCGGCACCGGGATCCGGTCGCTGGGCGAGCTGCGGGCGGCCGCCGCGGAGCAGACGGACCGCTGGGCGGAGTTCCACGACACGACCATGGCGGCCGGCCTGGTGGAGCAGGAGAGCGTCTGGCAGCCGGTGCGGCGGATGGGACGTTTCACGCTCTCCCGGTTCCTGCCCGAGTTCCGTCCCAAGCAGGACAACCACATCGGCGAGGCGATCGTCGACGAGCACGGCCGGACCGTCTACCTCAAGACCTTCCGGCTCTCCGAGAACCAGGTCCGGCGCGGTTTCCTGCTCAGCCGTCTCGCCGCGCACGACTGGCATCTCGCGGACACGGCCGCAGAGTTCGGCATCGACAGCGCCGCGCTCGCCCAGCGTCTGGAGACCGCCGGCTTCGGCCACCTGCTGCGGCAGCGTCGCTGACCCGGGTCAGGGCGTGCGGTTCGCCGGGGTGCGGACCATGTACACGTCCACCTCGTCCTCGGACTCCAGCACGAAGCCGTGCCGCTCGTAGAGCCTGCGGGCCGCGCTGCCCTGCAACACGTTCAGCCGGGTCAGGGCGCGCTCCCGGTCGGGGCGTTCCAGCAGGCTGCTCAGGACGGCCGAGCCGATGCCCCGGCCCTGGAGGTCCGGGGCGAGGAGGAAGTGCTCCAGCCAGTAGGCGTCGGCGGCCGGCCGCAGCGCCACACACCCCACCAGGGCACCGGCCACCTCGATGACCCAGGTGTGCTCCGGCTGGTACGCGTCACGCAGCCGCTGCCGTACCCGGTGTTCGTCGTATCGCCCGAGCCGCTCGAGGTCCGCCCTCATGACGACGGCACGGATCTCGACGATCGATTCGAGATCCGCCGTCGATGCCGCTCGGAGTTCCCAGTCCGCCATGATCATGATGTTATCGCCGCGGCGGGAGAGGGCTGTCGGCCCACCGGAGCCGGGCGGATGGCCGCGATCGGGTCTCAGCCGATGGGAGCCGTACGGATCGCCGCGATGTCGAACTGGAGGCGCACCTTCTCGCTGACCATGGCCCCGCCCTCGGCGAGTCTGGAGCTGTAGTTCAGGCCCCATTCGGTGCGGTCGATCGTCGTGGTGCCGTCGAAGCCCGCGCGCTGGTAGCCGAAGGGGTCGGTGACCTGGCCGATGTAGGTGAGTTCGAGGTCGACGGGGCGGGTGGTGGCCTTGATGGTGAGGTCACCGGCCATCCGGTAGACATCGTTGCCAAGGGGTTCCACCGCGGTGCTCTTGAAACGCATCCGCGGATGGTTCGCCGAGTCGAAGAAGTCACGGCCCACCAGGTGCGCGTCCCGTTGCTCCACGCCGGTGTCGACGCTGGCCGTGGAGATCGTGATCTCGGCCTGCGAGCGGGACGGGTCACGGCCGTCGAAGTAGAGCCGGCTCTGGTATTCCGCGAAGGCCCCGCGCACGGTGGTCACCATGGCGTGCCGTACCGAAAAACCGATCCTGCTGTGCGCCGGGTCGATGACCCACTCACCGGTCAGGCCGGCCAGGGCGGGGTCCGGGAGCAGGGCGGTGGGGGCGCCCGGACTGCCGGTGGGGTGGTGGGGGGTGACTGTGGGCTCCGCTCGGCGGAACGGAGTGCCACGGCTGAACAAGTTCATGATTCACCTGATTACTGCACGGGAGTTGGCGTGGCAAGCCCGTATCGGCGCTGGACAAAAACTCCACAGGTCCCCCATCCAACTCCCCCAAGGCGCGGGCATCCAATGAGTCAACCGGGGGTAGGAGGCGACAGGTTGTCCCCGGGAACCGCGGTGAAGGTCATGCTTCTCCCCTGTTTTGCCCTGCTGTTGGCAACGGGACGGATCACGGCCGGACTCGGACATACGTTCCTCTCCGTGAACTCTCAAGCCACCCCCGACAGACCCGTCCGCCGTACGCTCCTGCGGGCCGGACTGACCGGCGCCGCAGCGCTCGGCGTCGGCCTCACCCTCCCCGCGTCCCCGGCGTCCGCCGCCTCCCCGAGGTCGCACCCTCGCCCCGACACACCCGACGCGGCGCTGCGCGAACTGGCCGCGGGCAACCGCCGCTGGCGCACCTTCCACGAACAGCATCCGGACGAGACACCGGCCACCCGTCAGACCCTGGTCTCCGGCCAGCACCCCTTCGCGGTCGTCCTCGGCTGCATCGACTCCCGGGTCCCTCCCGAGCTGGTCTTCGACCAGGGGCTCGGCGACCTGATGACCGTGCGCAGCGCCGGCGAGGTCCTGGACGAGGCCGTGCTCGGCAGCATCGCGTACGGGGTGCTCGAACTGGCGATACCGCTGGTCCTCGTCCTCGGGCACCAGTCGTGCGGCGCGGTGCGGGCGGCGGTGGAGGCCGAGGAGTCGGGTGAGCAACTACCCGCCCACATACAGTACTTGGCCGACCAGATACGACCGAACATCGATCACACGAAGGACGGCGCCGCGCGTATCGACGCGACGATCGACGCCAACGTCCGCGCGGTCCGCGCCCGTCTGGCGGCCGAGCCCGACCTCGCGGCGAAGGTGACGGGCGGCCAACTGGCCATCGTGGGCGCGCGCTACGAGCTGAGCAGCCAGCGCGTGCATCGCGTCGACAGCTGACGCGGGTGGGCGGCCCCGGGCCGGTGTCCCGGGGCCGCCCGCCGCGTCACCGCGCTCTCGGCTCAGCTCATGACGAGAGCCATTCGGTGGCGTTGAGGGCGAGGGCGGCGTTGGTGGCGCCGGAGTCGTTCCAGCCGTCGTAGAGCGTGTTGCCCGACTGGCCCGTGTCGTCGTCGAGTCGATGGAGAAGCCGAACGGGTCGGTGGAGTCGACGCTGTTGTTGGTCATCAGGTCGTTGAGGATCTCGACCGCGTCCTCGCCGTCGTTGTTGCGGTCGGCACCGGTGTGGTCGGAGATCATGAACAGACCGCCGCCGTTCTTCACGAAGTTCATGATCGCCGTCTTCTCGGCGGTCGTGAACAGCGTGTTGGGCTCCGGCAGCACCAGCGTGTCGAAGTTGGCCAGGTCCTGGGCGCCGGAGCCGCCGTAGGTGAGGCTGGAGCCGGACGGCAGTGTCTTCAGGCTGTAGTCGCCGGTCTTCTGGAGCGCGACGCCCCAGGAGGAGATCGCGCCGGTCCAGTCGGTCTCGGCGGACGGTGCGGCGTCCTGGCCCAGCGGGTCGGGCTGGCTGGTGGAGATCCAGAAGGGCGGCAGGGCCCGCCGGGGGTTCATATCGATCTCTTACCCCGCTGGAAGATCGACCGGGATACTACGCTCCCGGACATGGCTCAGTCTTTCTCCCCCGCCCGGATCATCACGCGGCTCGTCGACGGACGTGTCCACGCCTACGACCTGGCCGTCGACACCACCGGCGTCCTGGCTCCCGTCATGACCTTTCGGCCGGTCGACGGGGACGACGTCGTGGGGCACACCGCTGCCGCCGATCTCCGACGCGCCTACTACACGACGCTCCACGCGGTCGTCTGCGTGACACCGGAGGGGACCGAGGTCTGGCGGTCGACGTTCGAGCCGCGGTCGGAGCAGCGGTACGGGCACCGGCCGAGCTGCGCGCTGTCGACGGACGGCCGGACGGTGTGGGTGTACCGGCCGGACGCCATGGCGGGCCGCGGGCCCGACCGTTGGGTCGCCCTGGACGGCGGGACGGGAGCGGTGCTCGCGGAGGCGGAGCTGGAGACCGTCGGGCACGGCGGCGAGCACCTTCCGCACCCGGCGGGTGACGCGGTCCTCCTCGATGTCGGAGAAGGGCAGGACGGCGCGGCCGTCCACCGTGCGACCCTCACCGGCGACCGGCTGGATCTCGTCCGCTACCCCTGGAGCGATCGGTGCCTCATCGCCCTGTCTCCCGACGGCAGCGGGTTCATGACGGTGGACCACGACCAGGGTGACGTCTCCCTCCACACCTACCCGGACGGCGAGGCGACGCTCACCCTCCGCGTCGAGGCCTTCGGACACGACTCGGACGAGACCTTCGTGGAATGGAGCGGCGGCTATCTGACCCAGGACAGCGTCGTCGTCACCCTCGTCGGCGAGACCGAGGACGAGGAGGAGTGGTTCCGCCACTACCGCGTCGACCTACGCTCCGACGGCACCCCCACGCCGTTCGACGCCCACGCGGAGAACGCCTACGACCTCCACCCCCTCGGAGACGGAACCTGGCTCACCACGTCCCCCTCCGGCCACCCGTCCCGCTGGTCCGACTCCTAGCGCGCCCGCACCCCTCGCCTGCCCGTTCCCGCGCTGATCAGCCAGTACTGTGCCGACACGGGGACTCGACCACGTATGCGAAAAGGTGGGTGGACGGCATGGCCGGTAAGGCGAAGGAGAAGCTGGGTCGGAAGGTCTATGAGGGTGAACTGCTCAGGCTGCAGACCGAGTTGGTGAAGCTCCAGGAGTGGGTGCGGGCGGAGGGCGCGCGGCTGGTCGTCGTCTTCGAGGGGCGGGACGCGGCCGGCAAGGGCGGCACGATCAAGCGGGTCTCCGAGCATCTCAACCCCCGCGTCGCACGGATCGCGGCCCTGCCGAAGCCGACCGAGCGGGAGCGGACGCAGTGGTACTTCCAGCGGTACGTCGAGCATCTCCCGGCCGCCGGAGAGATCGTGCTGTTCGACCGGTCCTGGTACAACCGGGCCGGCGTGGAGCGTGTGATGGGGTTCTGCACCCAGGAGGAGCACCAGCTGTTCCTGCGCCAGTGCCCGATCTTCGAGCGGATGCTGGTGGAGGACGGGATCCTGCTGCGCAAGTACTGGTTCTCGGTGAGCGACACCGAGCAGCAGGACCGTTTCCGGCGCCGCCTCGACGACCCGCTGCGCCGCTGGAAGCTGTCCCCGATGGACCTGGAGTCGCTCAGCCGCTGGGAGGCGTACTCCCGGGCCAAGGACGAGATGATGGTGCACACCGACATCACCGAGGCACCGTGGTTCATCGTCGAGAGCGACGACAAGAAGCGGGCGCGGCTGAACATGATCGCCCATCTGCTGGACTCCGTGCCGTACCAGGAGGTCCCGCCGCCGGTCCTGGAGCTCCCGGAGCGCCCGCCGTCCACCGGCTACGTACGTACGCCTCGTGATCTCCAGACCTACGTCCCGGACCACACGGCGAGCCTCTGATCCACGCGCGGGTCATCCGCTGGTGCGCAGGGGTTCGGCGGGGGCGTCCGCCTGCCGGAGTTCGGCGAGGAGCTCGTTCTGGCCGGCGAGCAGCTCGGTGAGGATCCGGCGGGCGGCGCGCAGCAGTTCGGCGACGTCGCCGCCGGCGAGCGCGTAGCGGACGGTGGAGCCTTCCCGCATGGACACGACGATGCCGGAGCGTCGCAGCACCGCCAGTTGCTGGGAGAGGCTGGACGGTTCGATCTCGATGTCGGCCAGCAGGTCCCGTACGGACACCGGTCCGTGCTGAAGGAGTTCCAGCACCCTGATCCGCACGGGGTGGCCGAGCATGCGGAAGAACTCCGCCTTGACCTGGTAGAGGGGGGCCTGCATGGATGCTCGCTCCTTGTCGGCTGAGGGACTGCGGCTGCCGGGGTGCGACGGCACCTGAGGGGGCGCCGCCGCACCACAGGCCGCCCTCGGACGCCGATCCTTCACGTCCCGGGCCGTGCGCGAACACACATTGGAACCATGCTGATGTGGTGACTTGAAGAAGTCTTCACATGAAGGGCAGCGGTGGTCCCGGCGGCGGCGCCCGTGTCAGATCTCGATGCCCTCCTCGACCCGTTTGAGCTGGTGCCGGGCCATGGCCAGGTTCGAGCGGGCCTTGTCGAGGACGAGGTAGAGGAACAGGCCGTTGCCGCTGCGGCCGGTGACCGGGCGGATCAGGTGGTACTGGCTGTCCAGCGTGATCAGCATGTCCTCGATCCGGCCCTTGAGGCCGACCTGCTCCATGGTGCGCACCTTGGCCCGGACGACGTCCGTGTTGCCGGCCGCGGCGACGGTCAGGTCCAGGTCCTTGCTCCCGCCCAGGGTGCCCAGCGCCATTCCGCTGGTGTAGTCGACGACCGCGGCCCCCAGAGCCCCCTCGACCCCGGCCATCATCTCCTTCAGCGACACTTCCACACTCGCCACAGTGCCTCCCTTGCGCTGTGTTGACTGCGACGGACCGGCGCCGCCGGCCCGCCTCGATGTCCCGGACCGTACGCACGCGGCCCTTCCGCGAGGAGCGACTCTCTGGGACTGATCTGTGACGGCCCGACTACGACCGGACAGTTGCGCGACCGGACTGTTCGATGGGCCTGAACTTCCGTGTCCGACCGAGAAGTTGACGCGCCCCCGACCTGTTCCCCCTCGCCCCTCCCCACGCCCCCCGCTCGCCCTCCGCTCGGCCCCTGTCGTAGGGCGGCGCCGAGCGGCCCTTCCGGCGTTGGGCCGATCGGCCCCGGTCCTGGACCCATGGGGCCCTGGGGCAGACGGGGGTCCGGGGACGAGGGTGGTGCGCGGCGGGGCCGTGTCCCGCACTTCCGCGTTCCCCCTCATCCCCGGAGGCTTCATGCTGTCCGCAGAGTCCGCCGCCGTCGTCCGGG
>JABFXD010000345.1 GCA_013361925.1 Streptomyces sp.
CCCGTATGCAGGTTGGCGCCCTCGCGCCAGGCCGAGAGGTGGAGATGGCCGCCGTTGCCGACGCCCTCGGCGAAGACGGCCGGCGCGAACGAGACGACCAGGCCGTGCCGCCCGGCGACCGCGCGGATCGTCTGCCGTACCAGCACGCTCCGGTCGGCCGCCGCCACCGGGTCCAGGGCGCCCACCGAGACCTCGAACTGCCCCGCCGCGTACTCGGGATGGAGCTGGTCGACGTCCACGCCCTGCGCCGCGAACGCGGCCAGCAGATCGGCGGTGTACGCGCTCAACTCGACCTGCCGGATCGCCCCGTACGCCGGACCCGACAGCGCGGGCACGAAGTCGCCCTCGGCCGACGGGCCTTGACCCACCGCCCACTCGACCTCGACGGCCGCCTTGAAGGTCAGGCCGTGCCGCCGCTCCGCGTCCGCGACGATCCGGCGCAACAGCGTGCGCGTGCAGCCGGGATGCCGCTCGCCCTCCTGCGTGATCCGGTCGACCGGCGCCCACGCCCAGCCGGGCTGCCCGGCGAGGACCACCAGGTGGTCCAGGTCGGGGTAGAGACGAAGGTCGCCGTCGGGCGAGCCCAGGACGTCGGTGGTGACGATGGAGTCGTTGGCGAGGAACGTGTCGAAGACCGGGGACATGCCGACACCCCAGGCCGCCGCCGCGGCGAGCCCGGCCGTGGGGATCGTCTTCACCCGGCCGACGCCCGCCGTGTCGACGTAACCCAGGACCACGCCGTGCACACCTTGGCCGGACAGCTCGCCGCTCAGCGCGGTGGCACGGTCGACGTCACCGGGACGCCCCCCGGGCACGGGGTCGGCAAGGGTGGTCATACGTCCTCCACGACGGGGTCGGCCGGTACGGGTCCCGCGTCAGGGTTTCACGGCCACCGCGCCGAACTGCGGCACCACGACAGGCGAGTTCGCGTCGGCACGCCACCGCGAGCACGACACCAGACCCGGGTCGAGGAGGTCGAGGCCCTCGAAGAACGCGGCGATGTCCGTGCCGCTGCGGGCGGTGATCGGCGGGGTGGCGTTCTCGTTCCAGAACTCCATGGCCGGGATCTGGCCCGCGCCGCCGAGCTCGTCGTCGAAGGTGGGGTGCGTCAGCACGAGGTAGCTGCCGGACGGGACGTCCGCCAGCACCTGGCGGACGATGTCCCGGGCCTTGTCGTAGTCGAGGACGAAGTTGAGGATGCCCAGCATCATCACGGCCACGGGACGGCTGAAGTCCAGGGTCCGGCCCGCGCGTTCGAGGATCGCGGCCGGGTCGTGGACGTCGGCGTCGATGTAGTCGGTGACGCCGTCGTGGGTGCTGGTCAGCAGGGTGCGGGCGTGGGCGAGGACGATGGGGTCGTTGTCGACGTAGACGATCCGCGCGTCCGGTGCGATGCGCTGGGCGATCTCGTGGGTGTTGTCGACCGTCGGCAGACCGGTGCCGATGTCCAGGAACTGGCGTACCCCGCGGTCGGCGGCCAGATGGCGCACCGCGCGGCCGAGGAAATCGCGGTCGGCGCGGGCGATGTCCCGGATGATCGGGAACATCGTGGCGACATGCTCGCCGACCTGCTGGTCGACCTCGTAGTTGTCCTTGCCGCCGATCCAGTAGTTCCACACGCGTGCGTTGTGCGCGACGCCGGTGTTGAGCCTCGACGACCCGCTCGTGGGGGTGTCACTCACGTCGTCCCGTCCTCTCCTCGCCCCTGCGATCGCGGTACGGCCGACCGCAGGGGCCATTGTGCCGCCCGATGATCACGATGTCCCGGGAATCGGCACAGGGGAGGGATCAGCAGGGTTCAGCTCTGGGCCAGCGCGTCCTTCAGCCGCTGGGTGCCCTTCTTCACCGCGTCCTCCACGGAGTCGTCCTCGTCGCCGTCGAGACCGCCGGCCGTGACGGTGATCGCGTCGCTGCCCACGCGCACGGCGGCGACGTCGAGGGTGAGGGTGGCGGGGGTGCCCGAGCTGGTGCCCTGGACGGTGACGTGCAGCCCCTGCCGGGCGTCGCCCTCGTCCGGGACGGAACTCTCCGTCACCTGGACCGTGCGCCGGTCGCCCGCCGAGTCGGTGGCGGTGAACTGGTCGCACTTGACGGGCAGGGACTTCAGCCAGCTCAGCGAGGCGTCGAGGCTCGCCCGCCGATAGGAGGCGACCTGGTACAGCAGCCGGGACTCCTGCTCCTCGAAGCCGGTCAGCGCGGACGCTCCGGACGGCTCGCCCAGCAACTCGTCGCTGTAGAGGCCGTCGAGCAGCTTCTGGCAGTCGGCGGCGTTCGCCTTCGCGGTGAGGAAGTCGGCGACGTCGACCTTGCCGATCAGCAGGCTGTCCCGCCAGGTCGCCGC
>JABFXD010000757.1 GCA_013361925.1 Streptomyces sp.
CTGAGTGAGCTGAAGGAGCGGCAGGACACCGGCGTGGGCGGCGTCGCCGACAGCGACGGCACCCGGCGGGCGCTGGCCCAGGCGCAGTTGGAGCGGGCCGAGGCCGCCGAGACCCTGGCCGAGGCCCACTGGTCCGAGGTGACGGGCGGCAGGCCGCTGCCGTACCCAGTCAGCCGTGAGGGGGCCGTGCCCGGGCTCGGTGGCGGGGCGCCGCGCTGGTCGCGGTCGCCGAGAGGCGGTGCGCCGTCCGACTCGAAGGCTGCCGGGGGTTCCGTGGCCCCCGAGGGTTCCGTCGTCTCCGTCGAGCACATCCCGTCCGCCAGCCACGTCGTCTTCGACACCGATGACGGAGCGGCCTACGCCCTGGTCCCCTCCGGCCCCGACCTGACGGTGGCGCACTGGGTGAGCGACCCGGCCTCCGCCCACGGCCGGCCCGCCGACCCGGCCACCGGCCAGGAGGCGTACGCGGGTGACATCGTCGTACAGCGGCAGTTGCTGGACCAGGCGCTGACGGCCGCCGACGGGACACCCCAGCTGAGGAAGGTCCTGGAGCGGCAGGCGACGTCCTTCGAGGAGGACGTCCGGCTGTTCCGCGCCCTGGAGGAGCGGACGTCGCTGCGGGAGCTGGCGCCCGCTCAGCTCGTCGCGGTCGTGCTCGCCGAACGGCGGGCCCTGCGCACCCTCTCCGCCGACTGGGACCGGCTGACCGACAACCTGCTGAGCGCCCGCGGCAGTTGGCGCTGGGCCCGGTCCTATCCGTTCGACGAGGAGAACCTCGGCCCGGTCGTCCGGCAGGTGCACCGGCATCTGCTGGCCGACCTCTCGCTGACGGTCAACATCGACCTCGGCGCCCGGGTGGGCGACGGAACGCTGCTGGACGCGATGACCGGCGACGAGCGCCTGCTGCGCAACGTGTGGGAGGTGCTCCCCGGCTACTCGCGGTACTTCGAACGGCGCGGCGCCGCCGAGGAGGCGATGGGCTACCCCGCCAGCGTCAAGCGGACCACCCACGCGGCCGGCATCTATCCGCCCAGACCCGGCCTGGACGCCTGGGACGAGTCCTTCGCCCCGACCCCGGCGGACCGCGCCGACCTGCCGAACTACGCCGCCCTCACCTCGCAGCACCGGCCGCGCGGCCTGGGCCTGTACGGCAACGCCGTCTTCCACCTCAAGCGCGAACTGCTGGAGCGGGCCACGTTCACCCCCGGAGACAGCTTCAGCCCGGGGCGGCAGGGCGCCCGCAGCATCACCGGCTCCAACAATCTGCTGCCGCTGCTGAACCACGGGCCCGACCGGCTGGTCCGGCTCGCCTTCGCCGAGGCGACCGGCTTCCGCTACGACGAGGAGTTCCGGCTGCTGCGGGACACCGGGGAACTGGAACGCCACCTCGTCGGATTCTTCGAGGTCCAGGTGCACGGCGGGGTGCGCTGGGAAGACGTGGAGCGGGTCGTGCTCGTGCGGGAGGGCGGCACCCCGGCGCACCAACAGCAGGCACGGCTGGAGCAGTTCGCCCAGGAGGCGGGGCACGGGTTCACCGTCGAGATACTCGAACCCGGAGCGGTCAGGCCGACGGCCCTCGCGCCGGACACACCCGCTGGAGGTGGCACACTTGTTTCAGCACACACCGGTGTGACCACGCCGGACAATGCGCACACCTCGGTGCCCGAGCCGACACCTGCCCGGGATAAGGTCGCCACCGAAACACATGTCACTGTCGAGGAGGGGGCCGTGCCGGTCAGGGCACCTGAAGCGGCCGGAACGGCACACCCGGACCCGGCGGAGGCGTTCGAAGCCGTCCGGCAGCAGTTCCCGGACGTTCTAGTGCACACCGGGCGCTGGACGATGTGGGGCCACGACGGAGACACACCGCACACCTCGGCGTACGCGATCGAGAACAGCGCGCTCGGGCTACGGGGTGTCTTCGTGCCGTCGACCGCGGACGGAGGCGTCGGAGCCTGGCACTGGCAACTGCCCGGACACCACGAGCCGGTGGCCGTTACGCCCCTGAAGCTGCCGACCTCGGCGACAGCGCACAGCGCCGCCTCCACGCCCGCGCCGATCACCGCCGACGCGGCGAACCCCCTCATGTCGGGGCTGGCGGCCGCGCCCTGGTCCGCCGGCCTGCACTGGCGCGCGGACGACGAGGAGCTGTACGTGTTCGCAGCCGCGGGGGCGGAGCACCCGGCCGCGGTCTTCGCCGACGGACTGCGCCCGCCAGGCCGCCACCTGGTCCACGTGGCGGCTCACGCCGGTGCCGACGACACCCCTGACAGCGCCTGGCTCACCGCCACCCGCACCATCGACTGGCTGCGCGCACAGGCCACGGCCGACCCGTCCCGC
>JABFXD010000068.1 GCA_013361925.1 Streptomyces sp.
GGAACGCCTGCTGCGCATCCCCGACGTCTACGCGAACGGCTCCACCGACGGCACCTACGACACCGTCCTCACCGAGGCCGTGGCCCGCTTCCAGCTCTGGTACGGCATCCGGGGCGACGAGACCGGCGTCTACGGCGACGACACCCGCCGCGACCTGGAATCCCGGACGCGCGCCGGCGGCTGACCCGGCGACGGCACCCGTCGAACACCGGGCAAGGCGAAGGGAAAAGAGCACGGAACACACGCCGACAGGCGTCACCATGGGCGGCACCGCACACCTTGCCACCGAAGGCCACGCCGATGACCCTCTCCCGTATCCCCGGCCTCGTCCTGCCCGCCGTCTTCCTGGCGGCCCTCGTCATCGGCGCGTTCTGGTACTGGCGCCACCGCCACGACGACACGCCCTGACCGGCGTCGCCGTCGGCGCCGGGGCATCAGATCTCGTCGTACGGCACCCGGATGTCCAGCACGCACACGTCGTCGCGGCGCTCGCCCTCCAGCAGGTCGGCCAGCAGCGGGCGCAGCGATCCGGGGCCGTCGGCCCGGTGGCTCACGACGGCCTCGGAGAGCCGCTTCAGGCCCCGGTCGATGCCCTCGGACGGCCGTTCCACCAGTCCGTCCGTGTAGAGCATGAGCCGGTCGCCGGGTTCGAGCCGGCACTCGGCCTCCTCGAAGGCCGGGGAGCCGCTCGCCCCGAGCAGCATCCCGCCCGGCCGGCCCAGGTACCGCACCTCGCCCGCGCGCTGGAGCAGGGGTGGCGGGTGCCCCGCCTGCGCCCACACCAGGCGGTGTTCGGCGGGGGAGTAGCGGGCCAGGACCATGGTGGCCGTTCCGTGCGAGTCGCGGGAGTGCAGCAGCAGGGTGTTGAGCCGGGCGAGGGCGCCGGTCAGCGAGGAGCCGGTGATGACCATGCCCTTGGCGGTGAACCGGAGCTGGGCCATGGTGGCGACGGCGTCGATGCCGTGACCCGCGACGTCGCCGACCACGAACAGGGCGTCGCCGTCGGGCAGTTCGATGGCGCTGAACCAGTCGCCGCCGACGTGGACCCCTGACTGGGCGGGCAGATAGGCCACTTCGACGCGCAGTCCGGCCAGACTCAGGGGATGGGTGGGCAGGGGGAGCAGCGCGTGCTGGAGCCGGGCGGCGAGGGTGCGCTCGGTGCGCAGCACGTCGTGCTGCGTGAGGATGGCCTGTTCGCTCTCGACGAGGGCGAGTTCGGCTCGGCGCTGCGCGGTGAGGTCCTGGAGGAAGCCGTGCACCTCGACGGGGACGCCCTGTGCGTCCGTGACCGCCTCGGCGACCACCCGCAGATGCCGGACGCCGTCGGCGGCCCTGATCCGGAAGGGCACCGCGAGTGGCCGGCCGCGGCGCACGAGGTCCCCGACGGCACGGGTCAGCGCGGGCACGTCCTCGGCCAGGGCGAGCTCGGGCAGTGCGGTGATCCGCAGCGGGCCGTCCGCGGGATCACGGTCGAGGACTGCGTAGACCTGGGAGGACCAGCCGACCTCGTGCGTGAGCAGGTTCCAGTTCGCCCAGCCGAGGTTGCCGAGCCGCTGTACGTCCGCGAGCCGCTGTTCCTGGAGGTCGGAGGAGTCGTGCCGGATCCAGGTGAGGGCGAGCGATCCGCCCAGCTTCGCCACCCGCACCGTGTAGGT
The DNA here is from genome assembly GCA_013361925.1 of Streptomyces sp. Classification (GTDB taxonomy): domain Bacteria; phylum Actinomycetota; class Actinomycetes; order Streptomycetales; family Streptomycetaceae; genus Streptomyces. The sequence goes on from JABFXD010000068.1 coordinate 1,656, forward strand.
GGACAGTTCGGAGATCCCGGCCACCATCGCCTGCTGGGCGAAGGGCTCGCCGTCGTACGGCTCCCCGCTGGTGAGGGTGTGCAGACAGCCCTGCCACAGCGGCTCGCCTGCGAGGTTCGGGAAGCACTCGAGGAGCCGCAGCCCGACCAGTTCACGGCCGGTGCGGCCGAGGGCGTCGAACGCCTCCTCGGTCGCGGCGGCGACCCGGTAGTCCTCGACCTCGCCGGATGCGGCGCGCAGGGGGGTGAGCAGCAGACTGGCGCCGGGCAGTGCGTCGAACACCGTCTGGACGGCGTCGTCGGCGGCCGGTTCGGTCCGCGAGTCGAAGGCGCGCAGCCGGCCGGCGCAGAGCTGGGCGACGGCCACCAGGTGTTCCCGGTGGTGCGGGGCGAACGCTCCGCCCTGGGCGCGCAGGAAGCCGATGCAGACCTCGGCGGTGCCCTGGGTGACCACGGGCACCCAGGCGCGGGACAGCCAGCGCTCGGGCGGGTTGCCGATCAGCAGGTGCCGTTCGCTGTCCGAGCGGATGTTCTCCAGCCAGCGCGGTTCGCGGGACCGCAGCGACTCCAGGGCGGCGATGCCGCTGAGCGGGGGCACCTGGCGCCACTGGGCGGCCAGCGTCTCGTCGATGCCGGCGTGCCCGATCAGCGCCAGGCCTCCGGCGGGCAGGCGGGCGTAGATCATG
>JABFXD010000486.1 GCA_013361925.1 Streptomyces sp.
CGAGAGCCGGACGATGCCGTCCTCCTCCGAGTAGGCGACCAGCGGCAGTTGCTCGTCCTCGGACGCGGCCAGGGCCTTCACCCCGGTGAGCGCGGCGGGCGCCGACCCCACCGGTGTGGAGCCGTCGACCTGGACGTACGCCATCTGCTGGACGCCACCCTGTTCGCGGCCCACCAGCACCAATCGACTGTCGCCCGCCCAGGACATGGCGGTGACCTCCTCCAACTGCGGTGTCACCGAGCGGAGTTCGACGACCGAGACGCGACCCTCGTCGGCCTTGTCGTCCCGCTCGACGCGCCCGATGTAGAGGGACTTCTTGCCGCCCTTGTCCACGATGAGCGCGATCCGCACCCCGTCGGCCGCCGTCCGCACGGCGTCGATACGCCCGTCGAGCCCCGGAGTCGAGACCTCGACCGGATCGCCCGCGCCGTCCTTCAGGAACAGCAGCCGCGGGCGGTCCGGATCACGGTCCGCCACCCACAGGTTGCCGTCGCCGTCCCAACTGGGCGCGGTGAGACGGTCGTTCTGCGTCTTGCCGTCACTGTGCAGCACCGCCTCGCCGAGCGAGGCACCGGACACCAGCGACCCGACGTACAGCGAACCGCCGTCGAGCGTGACCCCGGCCGCCCGGCGCTCGTCCCGGGACACCGCCGCCGACCGCAGTTCCTTGGTGCCCTCGCCGAGCGCGCCCGGAACCGGCGCCACGGCGTCCGTGCTGCTGCTCCCGCTCACGAGCCGCACCAGCCGGTGCTTGGCGTCGAGGAAGTACTGGTACTCGTTCTCGCCCACACCGAGCTCCACCGCGTTCTCGGCGTCGCTCTCGTCGAGCAGGCACAGCTGGGTGCCGTCGGAGCTCTGCAGCGCGACCTCCTTCACCCCGGTAGGGGTGAGGTCCCGCAGTGTGAACAGGAGTTGGGCGGCCATCTCCCGGCACCTGCCCGCGCCGACCCGGTTCGTCCTGGCGTTCAGCGGCACCGTGAGCCGGTTGCCCTCGTCGGGCGTCAGCGAGGTGACGCCCTTCTTCAGCTTCAGTTCCGTCCCTGTGGGGAAGCTCGACCTGACGACCGGGTCGAGCCAGCGCGAGGGGCCCGCGAGCAGCAGCCGTACCGTCTGCGTCATCGGGTCGACCTTCTTGCGGATGTACACGGGGTCGGCGACGGCCACGGGCTGACCGCCCGCGGCGGACGGCGTGTTCGAGGCGAAGTAGTACTTGTTGACCGACGTGTAGTTGCGCAGGAAGTCGGACTTGCCGATGACGACGCCCGGCGGCGGCACGTCGATGCGCCACTGCCGGCTCTTCTTCTCACGGATGAGGTGCAGCACCTTGTCGTAGCTGCCGGAGGCGGGCGCGTACGTCTGCCGCCCGTCCATGGTGGCGGCCTTGTCGCCGTACAGCCGGAACGAGGACTCCACTGTCGCGTCCCGGCCGTTGGACCCCTCAGGGGTCGCTCCGGGCCCGTCCTCCAGCACGGTGAGCGACGATTCGGGCTTCCACGCCTTCGCGGCGTCGGCCGTCAGATACTTCTTCGCCGTCTCGAAATGGGGATCATCGCTGGTCAACGCCTCAAGAAAGCCGTCGACGATCTCCCTGGCCCCGGCGTTCTCCCGGGGCTCCAGCGCGAAGACCCGCACCTGTGTGTCCTGCCTGGGCGTGGACTCCACGTCGCGCAGATCGCCGCTGTCCGGCATCGAGGCGCATCCGGCCAGCAGTACGGCACCGCAGACGGCGTACGCCGCCGCGCGCACCGGCGCCCGCCGACCGCCGCCCCCCACACGGTCAGCGCCCACGACTGGCCCCCTCTTGCTTGCTGCGGTCCTCCGACCCGGCGTTCCGGGCATCGGGCGATGACGCGTCCGTCGAGGACGCCTCCTGTGGCGGCGTGTCCGGGCCGCTCGCGCCGTCATCCACCCGTCGTGCGCCCCCTGGGGCCCCAGCGGGCCCCGTGGGCCGCGGCACCACGCGCGCGCCGTTGCCGGGCAGCGCGGTGGGGTCGGCGGTGGGGGGCGCGGCGTTCAGCCGGGGCGTGAGCGGCGCCCGCGCGGGCGTCTGCTCACCCGACGTCTGCACCGGTACGGTGGCGCGCTTCTCCCCGTCGTCCGCCCCTCGCGGCAGCCCGGCGTCGTTGAGTCCACGGTTACGCCGTGAGTCCTTGGGTTCCAGCGGTATCGGCGAGCCCCTCAGGGGCTCGTCCGCGGTCCGCGGCAGCGTCAGCCGGAACTGCGAGCCGCCGCCCGGCTCGCCCCATGCCTGGAGCCAGCCGCCGTGCAGCCGCGCGTCCTCCAGGGCGATGGACAGCCCGAGCCCCGTACCGCCGGTGGTACGCGCGCGTGCC
>JABFXD010000407.1 GCA_013361925.1 Streptomyces sp.
CAGCTGCGCCGGGTGATAGGGCTCACCGGGCAGTACGCCTCCGTCGACGAGAAGCTCCCCGGCTGGGAGAACCTCTACATGATCGGCCGGCTGCTGGACCTGCCCCGCAAGGAGGCCCGCACCCGCGCCGACGAGCTGCTGGAGCGGTTCTCGCTCACCGAGGCCGCCAAGCGCCCGGCGAGCACCTACTCCGGCGGTATGCGCCGCCGCCTCGACCTGGCCGCCTCCATGATCGGGCACCCCGCGGTGCTCTTCCTGGACGAGCCGACCACCGGCCTCGACCCGCGCACCCGCAACGAGGTGTGGGACGAGGTCAAGCGGATGGTCGGCGACGGTGTCACCGTCCTGCTCACCACCCAGTACATGGAGGAGGCCGAGCAGCTGGCCTCCGAGCTGACCGTGGTCGACCGCGGCAAGGTCATCGCGGGCGGCGGCATCGAGGAGCTGAAGGCGAAGGTCGGCGGCCGGACGCTGCGGGTACGGCCCGCCGATCCGCTGCAACTGCGCCCGCTCGCCGGTCATCTCGACGGCCTCGGCATCACGGGCCTCGCCACCACCACCGTCGATCCCGAGTCCGGCTCCCTGCTGGTGCCGATCCTCAGCGACGAGCAGCTGACCGCGGTGGTCGGCGCGGTCACCGCGCGCGGCATCACCGTCTCCGCCATCACCACCGAACTGCCCAGCCTGGACGAGGTGTTCCTGTCCCTCACCGGCCACCGCGCCAGTGCCCCGCAGGACACCGTGCCCACCGAGACCCGCGAGGAGGTCGCCGTATGAGCGCCGCCACTCTCACCCCCGCCGACAACGCCGCCAAGCCCGCCGACGACGTCCGGATCCCGCTGCGCGGGCATCTGCGGCACACCGGCGCCCTCGTCCGCCGCAACCTGCTGTGGATCCGTCAGGACCCCGAGTCGATGGCCGACGCGCTGCTGATGCCGGTCATCTTCACCCTGCTGTTCGTGTTCGTCTTCGGCGGCTCCATCGGGCAGGCGCTCGGCGGCGGCCAGGACCAGTACGTGCAGTACGTCATCCCCGGCATGATCGCGATGATGAGCATGACCCTGTCCCAGGGGGTCGGCACCGGCTTCAGCCAGGACTTCAACTCCGGTGTCATGGACCGGTTCCGGTCGCTGCCGATCGGGCGCGGCTCGGTGCTGTTCGCGAAGATCTCCGTCGAGCTGATGCGGATGCTGTTCGCGACGACCGTGCTGATGCTCGTCTCCGTCGCCGTCGGCTTCGACATCACCAACTGGCCCGGCCTGTTCGCGACCGTCGCGCTGGCCACCGCGTTCGCCTCGTCGATCATGTGGGTGTTCCTCACCCTGGGCGTGGTCATGAAGAGCGCGCAGTCGGTGCAGGCGATGGGCTTCCTGGTGCTGTTCCCGCTCCAGTTCGGCTCGTCGATCTTCGCGCCGACGACCTCGATGCCGGGCTGGTTGCAGACCTTCACCGACTACAACCCGCTGTCCACGCTGGCGGACGCCGCGCGCGGACTCATGATCGGCGGTCCCGTCGCGCACGACCTGTGGGTGACGCTCGCCTGGTCGGTGGCGATCACCGCGGTGATGGCGCCGGTGGCGATCCACAAGTTCCGGACGAAGAGCTGACGCCGGGGCGACGGGGTTCAGACGAGGGCGGCGGCCTCCCCGGGGGAGAGACCGGCGCCCTCGTCGTACGCCGTGGCATAGGCCGCGTCGCCGAGCCGGGCGCGCAGCTCGCGCTCGGCCCGGTGGCGGGCCTCCCGTTCGTAGCTCTGCGGGACATGGGAGGGCGGCAGCATCGCGTCGCCGGCCCCGAGACAGCGGGCCCCGTCCGTGGCGCGCCCGCCGCCGTCCACACCGGCCAGGCCGAGGGCGGCGATGTGCAGGTACTGGGCGCGCATGTGCGGGGCGATGGCCTGGGACAGCGGGTCCTCGGCCTTGCCCAGCGCCCGGCGGATCTTGTCGAGGCAGGCTGTGAAGCGGCCGTCGGCCGCTTCCACCAAGGCCTCCGCGCCGAGGATGAAGGCGTCGAAGATGATGAAGTGGGCGATGCCGAACTCCTCGCGCAGCAGCCGGAGCTGCTCGCGTGCCTCGGTGACGCGGTCGGTCTGGGCGAGCCGGGCGGAGAGGAAGAGCCGGGCGGCGGGCATCGCGTCGTTGTGGCCACCGCCGTGGGCGGCGATCACCTCGCGCAGCAGCCGCTCCCCCTGCTCGGGCTCCGACTCCATCAGCACGCTGCCGAGCCGGGCCTTGAGGACGGCCTGCTGGGCGCGGGCGCCGAGCCGGGCGGCGATGTCGATCCCCGCCTCGTAGTCGGCCGCCGCCAGGTCCCAACGGCCCTTGCGCTCATGGGACTCGGCCCGCGCGGAGAGTGCCTCCGCGGTGCCCCAGAGGTCACCGAGGCGCTCGTAGATGGCCAGTGCCTCGTCGGCGTCCCGGATGGCGTCGCCCGCCCAGTCGACGCGGTTGGCGAACATGTTGGCGCGCCACTGCAGGCTCGCGGCGAGCTCCCAGTCGTATCCGGGGGTCTCGCGCGAGGTGCGCACGGTTTCGTCGATGACCAGCCGCAGCCGCTCCATGTCGCCGGTGAGCATGATGGCGAAGATCCACAAGCAGCCGGGGGCCCGGCAGGTCTGCGGCTGGCCGGGTTCGTAGGTGTGGGCGACGGCCTGGAGCTTCGCCTGCGCCTCGGGGGTCTGCCAGGCGTCCAACTCGGTGTCCATGCAGGCGAGATGGGTCAGATGCAGACCGCGCCGGGCCTCTTCGAGGACCTCGCCGGTCCAGGGCGGCGGATCGTCCGTGCAGCGCCGCCACACCGGCCGGGCGGGGCGGACGGGGTCGGTGAACGGGTCGGGGCCGAGGGCCATGACCTCCTTGGACCAGGTGCGGGCCTCGATCTTCAGATCGCGCATCTGCCAGTACCAGGCCAGCGACAGGATCAGACAGAGGCCCTCCTGCTCGTCCCGCTCGGCGACGGCGAGCCGCAGGGCGGTGCGCAGGTTCTCGTACTCGCGCTCCAGCAGCCCGATGGCGGCGAGTTGCTCGGGCCCGCGCAGCAACGGGTCGGTGGTGCGGGCGAGTTCGCGGTAGTACGTCAGATGCGCGCGCCCGGCCTCGGCCCGCCGCCCGCTCTCGTCGAGCCGCTCGCCCGCGTACTCGGCGACGGTCTCCAGGAGCCGGTAGCGCATCCCTCCGCAGTCCGAAGGCGCGGCCACCACAAGGGACTTGTCGACGAGGGAGCCGAGCGCGTCCAGCGCGACGGGACCGCACACGGCCTCGGCGGCGGCGAGGTCGCACCCGCCCGCGAACACGGACAGCGTCCGCAGCACCTCCCGCTCCCCCTCGTCCAGCAGGTCCCAGGACCAGTCGACGACGGCCCGCAGGGTCTGCTGGCGGGGCAGGACGGTACGGCTGCCGGAGGTCAGCAGCCGGAAGCGGTCGTCGAGCCGGTCGGCGATCTGACGTGGCGTCAACATGCGTAGCCGGGCGGCCGCCAGTTCGATGGCGAGGGGCAGCCCGTCGAGGCGGCGGCAGATCTCGGCGCAGGCCGCGGCGGTCTCCGCGTCGGCCTCGACCCGGAAGCCGGGCCGGGCCGCGGCCCCGCGGTCGGCGAGCAGCCGCAGCGCGACGGGCTCGGGCAGCGGGTCGACCGGCCGCAGCAACTCCCCCGGTACGCCGAGGGATTCACGGCTGGTGGCCAGGACCGTCAGCTCCGGACACCGTTCCAGGAGGGCCGCGACCAGACGGGCGGCGGCCTCGACGACATGCTCGCAGTTGTCGAGGATCAGCAGCATCCGGCGTCTGCCGCAGTGCTCGACGAGCCGCTCGACCGGGTCGTCGTGCCGCTCGTTGCCGGCCCGCATCGCCTCGGCGCCGGCCCCGTACAGCACGGTCTCGCGGGCGCCGACGGCGGTGAGCACGGCCTCCGGCACATCGACCGGATCGTCGACCGGCGCGAGTTCGGCCAGCCACACCCCGTCCCGCGCCGCGTCCCCCACGGTCTCGGCCGCCTCCTGCGACAACCGCGTCTTCCCCGCCCCGCCGGGCCCGAGCAGGGTGACGAGCCGGGCCACCGCGAGATCCCCCCGGATGGCCTCGATATCGGCTTCCCGCCCGACGAAGGAGGTGAGCCGGGCGCGAAGGTTGCCGGGGGCGGGGGCAACGGTGTCGGCGGCCGGAGCCGGGACGGGCATCACGGGTGCCGACGGCAGCTGGGCCAACAACTCCCCGTGCAGCGCCCGCAGTTCCGGCCCCGGATCGGCGCCGAGGCGGTCCGCCAGCAGTTGGCGTACGTCCTCGTAGGCGGCGAGCGCCTCCGCCGTGCGGCCCGCGTCGCGCAGGGCGCGCAGCCGGAGGGCCTGGAGGGGTTCGTCCAGGGGGTGGGTGTCGCAGAGGGCGGTCAGTTCGGGCAGGGACTGCTCGGCGTGGCCGAGGGCGAGGGCCGCGGTGTGGCGGGCGCGCAGCGCGTCCAGGCGTCGGGCCTCCCAGCGCGCCGACTCGGCGGTGCGGTCGGGCAGATCGGCGAGGGCGGGGCCGCGCCACAGGGCGAGCGCGTCGTCGAGGACACCGGCCGCCTTCGCCGGGTCGTCGTCGGCCAGCGCCCGCGTGCCTTCGCCCGTCAGCCGGTCGAAGCGGTGCAGGTCGATGTCGTCGGGGGCCGCGACGAGCCGGTACCCGCCGTCCACGGAGGCGACGGCGTCCGCGCCGAGGGCCCTGCGCAGCCGTCCGACCAGTGCCTGGAGCGCGGCGGGCGCGTCGGCGGGCGGGTCGCCGTCCCACACCTCGGCGACCAGCAGTCCCACGGTGACGGTGCGGCCGGGTCGCAGGGCGAGCACGGTCAGCAGGGCACGCAGCCGCGCCCCGCCGACGGGGAGCGGGGTGCCGTCGGAACGGAGTGCCTGGGTGGTGCCGAGGATGCGATAGCGCACGGGGTCCATTGTCTCCGGTCGTTCAGGGCGCGGTCACGGGGATACGGGTGTCGGCGAGGGCCTCGTCACACTCATGCCATCACCCCATGTCCCCCACCTTCTCCGGAACCGATGACCGACCGCGAGACGTTTTCGGCGTAGGCCCGGTACGGTCGGGCAGTCCCAGAGCGTGTACGAGAGTCGGGGGAACCCCATGACAGCCACTGCCGCCCGCCGCAGCGACCGGCGGATCAGCCCGGTCTTCGTCGGGATCCTCGCCGTGACGGCGGTGACCGGGTGGGCCACCTGGACCGGGTTCGCGGAGCAGCCCGGGGTGGCGGTGTTCCTGTTCGTGACGGCCGCGTGGATCGTCTCCCTGTGTCTGCACGAGTACGCGCACGCGCGTACCGCCCTGCACAGCGGTGACATCTCGGTCGGCTCGAAGGGCTATCTGACCCTGAACCCGCTCAAGTACACCCACGCCCTGCTGAGCATCGTCCTGCCCGTCCTCTTCGTGATCATGGGCGGGATCGGTCTGCCCGGCGGTGCGGTGTTCATCGAGCGCGGGCGGATCCGGGGGCGCTGGAAGCACAGTCTGATCTCGGCGGCCGGACCGCTGACCAACGTGGTGTTCGCGGTCGTGTGCACCGCCCCGTTCTGGCTGGACGCCCTGGACGGCGTGCCGACCGACTTCCGGTTCGCGCTGGCCTTCCTCGCCCTGCTCCAGGTGACGGCGGCGATCCTGAACTTCCTGCCGGTCCCGGGCCTGGACGGCTACGGGGTCATCGAGCCCTGGCTGTCGTACAAGATCAAGCGCCAGGTGGAGCCCTTCGCCCCGTTCGGTCTGCTGTTCGTGTTCGCGCTGCTGTGGGTGCCGTCGGTCAACCACGCGTTCTTCGACCTGATCGACTCGATCCTGGCCTCGCTCGGCATCAGCGACGTCGAGACGTACTGCGGTCAGGACCTCTTCCGGTTCTGGCAGACCAGCGACTTCTGCTCGGTCAGTTCGTGACCGAGCTGTCGCGCTCGGCCTTGCCGCGCTTGACGTAGTACCAGCACATGTTGCTGGACAGCCCCGCGATCAGCACCCACACGATCCCCAGCAAGCTGCCCTGCGCGAAGGACACGACCGCCGCGGCGACGGCGAGCAGGCAGACGATCAGGGCGTAGAGGGCGAGGCGGGGCATGGGGGCGATTCTCCTGTCGGGGGACACCGGTGTACGACGACGTCCAGTGTCCCCCATCCCCTCACACGTCCGTGACGCGCAGCCCCGCGTGCGCCTTGTAGCGGCGGTTCACGGAGATCAGGTTGGCGACCAGCGACTCGACCTGGTGGGCGTTGCGCAGCCGGCCGGCGAAGACGCCGCGCATGCCGGGGATGCGCCCGGCGAGGGCCTGGACGATCTCGACGTCGGCGCGCTCCTCGCCGAGGACCATCACATCGGTGTCGATCTCGTCGATCTCCGGGTCCTGGAGCAGGACGGCCGACAGATGGTGGAAGGCGGCGGCGACCCGGGAGTCGGGGAGCAGGGCCGCGGCCTGCTCGGCGGCGCTGCCCTCCTCCGGCTTCAGGGCGTAGGCGCCCTTCTTGTCGAAGCCGAGCGGGTTGACGCAGTCGACGACCAGCTTCCCGGCGAGTTCCTCGCGCAGCGACTCCAGGGTCTTGCCGTGTCCGTCCCACGGCACGGCGACGATCACGATGTCGCTGCGGCGCGCGGTCTCGGCGTTGTCGGCGCCCTCGACCCCGTGCCCGAGCTCGTCGGCGGCGGCCTGGGCGCGGTCGGCGGCCCGCGAGCCGATGATCACCTTCTGGCCGGCCTTGGCGAGCCGGTAGGCGAGGCCCTTGCCCTGGGGGCCGGTCCCGCCGAGCACGCCGACGACAAGGCCGGAGACGTCGGGGAGGTCCCAGGGGTCCTTGGCGGGCGCCTTCGCGGGGGTCTGTGCAGCACTGTCGGTAGAGGTCATGGGCTGACTTTACGTGCGGCTCGCGCACCCCGGCCGGTCAGGTGAGGGCGGGGGCGCGCTCCCCCGGACCGGTTCGGGCGAATTCGACGGGAACCCGGGGCCGCGCCCGGCCGGTTGCGGCAGGATGCGGTCGCATGGACGCCGTACGTGTCGCGTTGCTGCGTGAAGTGCTCGCCGGGACCGAGTGGTTGGGGGCGACCCGGAGGTTCGCGGGGGTGCTGCGCGGGTCGGTGGTGTCGCACGGGGGCGGGCTGCTGCTGGTGGGCACCCCGGAGTACGAGCCCTGGCATCTCGCGGCGCATCTGGTGGACGAGGCGGCCTGGTCCGGGACGCCGGAGCTGGCCCCCACGCTCGTACGGCATGACGCGCAGCCCTCCGATCCGGCCCATCTGGCCGTCGGGCTGGGGCGGTTGGCGGCGACGCGGCGCGGCGAGACGCTGCTGGTGGTGTCGCCGAACGGACCGGAGGGGCCGGACGCCCCGCTCCTTGAGCGGGTGCACGACGCCCGCCGGGCCGGGGCGACCGTCCTGGCGCTCGGCCCCGACGAGGGGGACCTGGCGGCGCTGGCGCACGAGTCGCTGGCCGTGCCGCAGGGCACGGACCTCGATCTGGACACCGTGCAGCATCTGGTGAGCGCGGCGGCCGGTGAGAACGCGGTGCCCGCGCCGCGTGGCCCGCGCCGCTTCCGGGACCGGCTCTCCCGGCTGACGGAGCAGCTCACGGCGCCGCCGCCGGCGCGCTGGTAGCGGGAAATTCGGTTGCCCGGTCGGCCGCCCCGCCCGAGCATGACCGCTCGTGACCGACACCGACGCCGACACGGCCCCTTCCCGTCTCCGCTCCGTCCTGCCCGACCTCGCTCCCTGGCGGGCCTCGGCCGACTTCCGGCGGCTGTGGGTGTCGGGGCTGATCTCGAACTTCGGCAGCTTCCTGACGTTCGTCGCGCTGCCGGTGCAGATCAAGGACCTGACCGGATCGGCGGCGGCCGTGGGGGCCATCGGCGCGGTGGAGCTCGTCCCGCTGATCGTTTTCGGGCTGTACGGCGGTGCGCTCGCCGACGCGCTCGACAAGCGGGGCCTGATCCTCTGGACGGAGGCCGGGCAGGGCCTGCTGAGCGCGGTGCTGCTGCTCAACGCGCTGATGCCGCACCCGGCCGTGTGGCCGCTGTATGTCGTCGCCGCCCTCTCCTCGGCGCTGGTGTCGGTCCAGCGCCCCGCGCTGGACTCCCTGTGGCCGCGGATCGTGGCCCATGACCATCTCCCGGCCGCGGCCTCCCTCAACACCTTCCGCTGGACGGTCGGCGGGGTCGCCGGCCCGGCGCTGGCGGGCGTGGTGGTGGCGTACGCGGGGCTCGGCTGGGCCTACGCCGCCGATCTGGTCACCTTCGTCGTGTCCGTCGCGCTGATCATCCCGATCGCCTCCTCGCCCGCCGCGCACGAGGCGGCGAAACCGTCGCTGAAGGCGATCGCCGAGGGAGCGCGGTACGCCTGGAGCCGCAAGGAACTCCTCGGCACCTACGCCGTCGACCTGGCGGCGATGTTCCTGGCGATGCCTCTCGCCCTGCTCCCCTTCCTCGCCGACGAGTTGGACGCCCAGTGGTCGCTGGGGCTGATGTACGCGACCGTCCCGCTGGGGGCGATGCTGGTGAGCGCGACCAGCGGCTGGACGGCCCGCATCCATCGGCACGGCCGGATGGTGGTCCTGTCGGCCGCGCTGTGGGGCGTGGCCGTCGCGGCGGCCGGGGTCGTCGGCGACGTCTGGCTGGTGCTGCTGTTCCTGACCGTGGCCGGCGGCTGCGACATGGTCAGCGGGATCTTCCGCGGGGTGATGTGGAACCAGACGATCCCGGACGAGCTGAGGGGCCGGCTCGCCGGGATCGAGCTGCTGTCCTACTCGGTCGGCCCGACCCTCGGCCAGGTCAGGTCGGGCGGTTTCGCCGCCTGGTGGGGCGTGCGGACGTCGGTGTGGTCGGGGGGACTGCTGTGCGCGGGCGCGGTGGGGGTGCTGGCCCTGTGCCTGCCCAAGCTGATGACCTACGACGCCCGGACCGACGAGCACGGGGCACGGGTCCGGGCCCAGCGTGAGGCGGCTGCACGGGCCTGATCAGTCCTCGTCGGCGCCCTTCGTGGCGTCGTGCCACTTCGGGTCGTTCTCCCACTCGAGGTTGCGCTCGCGGGCGGTCTCCATCGCGTGTTCGGCCTCCTTCCGGGAGGCGTACGGACCGAAGCGGTCCTTGGCGGGGCATTCCGGCCCCTCCTCGACCTTCTTGTGCTCCAGGCAGTAGTACCACTCGCCCGGCTTGCCGACCGTGCGCTTCTTGAACAAGGGCATGACCTGCTCCTCTCGCCACGAACATGTTCCCCCACACCCGCTCGTTAGACTCACTGACATGTCTGGCCAGTCGCTGCTCGTCCCAGGGGAACTGTCCCCCACCCGTTCCGTCCCCGGAAACATCCGTCGTCCCGAGTACGTCGGCAAGCCCGCGCCGACGCCGTACACCGGTCCGGAGGTGCAGACGCCCGAGACGATCGAGGCGATGCGCCGTGCCGGTCGGATCGCGGCCCGGGCGATGGCCGAGGCGGCCAAGAAGATCGCGCCCGGTGTCACCACCGACGAACTGGACAAGGTGGCGCACGAGTACATGTGCGACCACGGCGCCTATCCCTCCACGCTCGGCTACCGCGGCTTCCCCAAGTCGCTGTGCACCAGCGTCAACGAGGTGATCTGCCACGGGATCCCGGACTCGACGGTCCTCAACGACGGGGACATCGTCAACCTCGACGTGACGGCGTACATCGGCGGGGTGCACGGCGACAACAACGCCACGTATCTGGTCGGGGAGGTCGACGACGAGAGCCGTCTGCTGGTGGAGCGCACGCGGGAATCCCTCGACCGCGCGATCAAGGCGGTCAAGCCGGGCCGCCAGATCAACATCATCGGCCGGGTCATCGAGTCGTACGCCAAGCGCTTCGGCTACGGCGTCGTCCGTGACTTCACCGGTCACGGCATCAACTCGTCCTTCCACAGCGGCCTGATCATCCCGCACTACGACAGCCCGCACGCGACGACGGTCATCCAGCCCGGGATGACGTTCACGATCGAGCCGATGCTGACGCTGGGCACGCA
>JABFXD010000396.1 GCA_013361925.1 Streptomyces sp.
CCCCGTTCCCCGCCCGTTCGGGGTTGGATGGCGTCATGACCACCGACGAGCACGCGCGGTTCATGCGGGCCAACCAGGCGAACTGGGACGCCCGCACGCCCGTCCATCTCGCCAGCCGCTTCTACGGGCTCGACGAGGATCTGGACCCCGCCCGCTGGTTCGCCGGCTTCGAGTGGGACGACCTCGGTGAGCTCTCCGGCCGCGACGTGCTCCACCTCCAGTGCCATCTGGGCACGGAGACGATCGCCTTCGCCCGGCGCGGTGCCCGCGCGACCGGCCTCGACTTCTCCGCGGCGTCGGTGGCGGCGGCACGGGACATCGCGGCGAAGGCGGGCGCCGACGTCGACTACGTCCAGGCCGATGTGTACGACGCCGTGGAGGCCCTGGAGGGACGGCAGTTCGACGTCGTCTACACCGGCAAGGGCGCACTGTGCTATCTGCCCGACCTGGCGCGGTGGGCGGATGTGGTCCGTCAACTCCTGCGGCCGGGCGGGCGGTTGTACCTCGTCGAGTTCCACCCCCTCCTCAACTCCCTGGGCCCCAAGCCCGGCCCGGGCGAAGGCCCCGAACTGCTGCTGCGCCACGACTACCTGGGCGGCGGCGGAGCCGTGCACCGGGACGCGACCCACACGTACACCGACGGCCCGGCCGTCGAGGGGGCCACGGACAGTTACGAGTGGATGCACGGAATAAGCGAGGTGCTCAACGCGTTGGTGGGAGCAGGACTGACCGTCCGGCGCCTCACCGAGAGCGACGAGCTGCCGTGGCCGCGCTGGCCGCACATGGAGCGCACGGGGTCCGGCTGGTGGCGTCTGCCCGAGCCGCGCATCCCGCTTCTCTACGGACTCCTCGCCACCCGCTGAACCGGCGTGGTACGGTCCTGCTAGCACTTGTGTACGCCCAGTCGTGGGCGCCGGTGCCAGTTCTCTCCACAGTTCGCCGGTCGTCGTACCGGCCTCTCCTCACCGCATCGTCGTGATCGTCAGATCCGCCGTTCGGTTTCCCGCCGCTCGAAGGCGCTCTGTCCGCCTTGCCTCTCGTTCTCGCGGCCTCTCTCCCTTCCGCATGTCTCATGCCGTACGTCCGTGAAAGGACCCACCACCATGACCACCACTCTCGAACACCCCCCGGTCCGGCAGCAGGAACCCCCGGTCCGCGCCGTCACCGGCGTCCTCGACATCGACGCGAGCGGCAAGGGCCATCTGCGCTCCGCCGACCTGCTGTCCCAGCCCACCGACCTCCAGGTCTCCCCCGCGCTGATCCGCCGTCACGGCCTGCGCAAGGGCGACCTCGTCGACGGCGTCCGCGGCACCCAGCGCGCCCTCACCGAGGTCGCCCGGGTCAACGGCCGCACCCCCGACAAGGACCGTCGCCGCTTCGGCGACCTGACCCCGCTTCACCCCCGTGAGCGCATCCGCCTGGAACACCCCGCGTCCGGCCTGACCGGCCGCGTCACCGACCTCCTCGCCCCCGTCGGCAAGGGGCAGCGCGGGCTGATCGTGGCGCCGCCGAAGACCGGCAAGACGGTGCTGCTCCAGCAGATCGCGGCGGCCGTCGCCGGCAACCACCCCGAGTGCCGTCTCATGGTGGTGCTCCTCGACGAACGCCCCGAGGAGGTCACCGACATGCGGCGCTCCGTGCGCGGTGAGGTGTACGCCTCCACCTTCGACCGGACGCCCAAGCAGCACATCGCCCTCGCCGAGCTCGTCATCGAGCGGGCCAAGCGGCTCGTCGAGGCGGGCGAGGACGTCGTGATCCTGCTCGACTCCCTGACCCGGCTGTGCCGGGCCCACAACAACGCGGCCGCCGCCGGTGGCCGCACGCTCAGCGGTGGCGTGGACGCGACCGCGCTGATCGGCCCGAAGCGCTTCTTCGGCGCCGCCCGGCTGGCCGAGGAGGGCGGCTCGCTCACCATCCTGGCCACCGCCCTGGTGGAGACCGGTTCCCGTGCCGACGACTTCTTCTTCGAGGAGCTCAAGAGCACCGGCAACATGGAGCTCCGCCTCGACCGCGAACTCGCCGCCCGCCGTGTCTTCCCGGCCGTGGCCGTCAATCCCTCCGGCACCCGCCGCGAGGAACTCCTCCTGCCCCCGGCCGAGTTGACCGCCGCACGCGGCCTGCGCCGGGCCCTGCGGGACAAGGACGGCCTGGAGACCCTCCTGTCCCGGATGCGCGAGACCCCGGACAACGCCACGTTCCTGCACCGCATCCAGCCGACGCTGCCCACGGCCTGACGCACCGTCGCCTCGTCCGGCCGCCGTCGGCCATGGCCTCACAGCCACCGGGGCCATCCCCCGTCCGGGTGCTCGCGTGCCCCGTCCCGGCCCGGGCAGCGCCGTGGACCGCCGGTCCGTTTCTACGTTTGCGGTATGACCATCGGATTTCCTTCCCGGGCTGTCGCGTCGGCCTGTGCGCTGTGCACGGCGAGTCTGCTCGTGCTCGCCCCCGCCTCGGCCGTCGCGTCCACCGGCTCCGACCCCGACGCGCCCGGCGGACCACAGGCCTCCGCCCCGCAGCCGCGGCTGCTGTACCGGTCCGGCATCCAGGTGCGGCCGCTCCCTGAGGCACCGCGCCTCCCGGACGTCTCCGCGCTCTCCTGGGTCGTGGCCGACGCCGACAGCGGGGAGGTGCTCGCGGCGCACGACGCGCATCGCAGGCTGCCGCCGGCCAGCACGCTCAAGACGCTGTTCGCGCTGACGGTGCTGCCGCTGCTGCCCGGGGGGATCCGGCACCGGGTCGGCGACGACGAGCTGGCGGACGTCGGCGAGGGCAGCAGTCTGGTCGGGGTGCGCGAGCGCCAGACGTACCAGGTCGCCGACCTGTGGCGCGGGGTCTTCCTCAACTCCGGCAACGACGCCGTGCACGTCCTGGCCGGACTCAGCGGCGGCTGGCGCTCCACGGCCACCCGCATGCAGGCCAAGGCCCGGGCGCTGGGCGCCCTCGACACGCATGTGCGCTCCCCCGACGGGTACGACACGCCTGGCCAGGTCTCGTCCGCGTACGATCTCGCCGTGTTCGGGCGGGCGGGGCTGCACAACCCCGACTTCGCACGGTACTGCCGCACGGCCGTGGCCCAGTTCCCCGGGGGCGGCGGCTGGTCGTACGCCATCCAGAACACCAACCGCCTGCTCACCGGCGCCGACGGCGTCGAACCGTACGACGGGCTGATCGGGATCAAGAACGGCTACACCAGCAATGCCGGGAACACCCTGGTCGCCGCCGCGAAGCGGGGCGGGCGCACCCTCGTCGTCACCGTCATGAACCCTCAGGCGGGCGGCGGCTTCGCCGTGTACGAGGAGGCGCGGGAGCTGCTCGACTGGGGGTTCGGCGCGGCCGGGCACGTCGCCGCGGTGGGCTCGCTGGACGCCCTGCGGGCCAGACCGCGCCCCGGACCGGCCGCGTTGCCCGCGGCCGTCGCACCCGTGCCGGCCAGCGGGCCCGGCTGGACACGGGCCGGGGTGGTCGTGGGGTCGTCCGCGCTCGGCGCGGCCGTCGTCGCCTTCGCCCTGCGCGGCAGGAGGAAGCGGGCCGCACGCGGCTGACCGGTCGGCAGCCACAACAGCAGACCGAGCGTGATCCAGGTGTAGGTGTTGCCGCCGAGGAACCCGTCGACGCCCGACGCGTCGTCGAACCACAGCCAGACCAGGCTGGTGCACAGCACCGCGTACAGGGCGCCCGCCACGCGCGGGTGCCCGGCGCGGACCAGCACGGCGAGGGCCGGCAGCAGCCACACCAGGTGGTGCACCCAGGTGATGGGACTGATCAGACAGGCGGTCAGGCCGGTGAGGGCGAAGGCCGCCGGCCAGTCGTCCGCGCCGGCCGCCCGGCGCGCGCGGACCGCCCACACCGCCAGGACCAGCAGGACCGCCACCGCCCAGGCCGCCCGGTCCGGCTCCCCGAGGCGGGCCAGAATCCCTTGCAGCGACTGGTTGGAGACATAGTCCAGGCGGCCCACCCTCGTCGTGTCCCACATCGCCTCCGTCCAGTAGAAGCGGGAGGCGTCCGGGGCCACCCAGACCGCCAGCGCGGTGGCCCCGGCGGCGACGGCCGTCGCCACGGCGGCGGCCCTTCGGCGCCCGGCGAGCAGCAGGAGGCCGATGAAGAGGGCCGGGGTCAGCTTGACGGCCGCCGCCAGGCCGATGCCCCATCCCGCCCGGCTCCCCCGGCCGGTCGCCAGCAGCCAGGCGTCCGTCAGCACCAGCGCGAGCAGCAGAAGGTTGACCTGCCCGAAGCTGAACGTGTCCCGCAGCGGCTCGAACAGCGCGAGCCCGCAGACGGCGAGACCGGCGCCGTACCAGCCGAAGCGGCGAAGCCGCCGTCCCGCAAGGACCCGCCCGATCCACGCCAGCGCCACCGCGTTGAGCAGCACGGACCCCGCGATCGCGGCGGACAGCGGGAGCAGGGCCATCGGCAGCATCGCGACGGCGGCGAAGGGCGGGTAGGTGAAGCCGTAGGTGGTGCCGGGGACCCGGTAGTCGTAGATCCGCCCCCCGTGGTGGACCCAGCTGTCGACGGTGCCGTAGTAGACCCGCAGGTCGAACCAGTCGCGCAGCAGCGGCACGGTCGCGGTGAACACGGTGACGGCGGTGGCGAGCGCGAGGAGCAGCAGCAGTCGGCCGCGGTCGGTGCGGGGCGGGTTCACGCGGTACGGGCTCATGCCGTACGGCCCCACGCGGGAGCCCGGTCCGCCTGGTGGGCCTGCCACAGGACGACCACGGCGAGCACGCCCCCGGAGACGGCCAGCACCAGCTGTGCCGCGTCGGCGGGACCGCCGCTGGGCAGAGTGGCGAGCGCGAGGACACCGGTCACGGCGGCCACCCGGTGCCGTACGGAGGTCGTGGGCGCCGCGGCGGCGATGAGGAACAGGCCCCACAGGGCGTACCAGGGGCGGATCGCCGGGCCGAAGGCCGCCACCGCGGCGAGACTCAGGCCCAGCGCGTACACCGGGCGCGGTCGCAGCCGCCACCAGATTCCCGCGACGAGGACCGAGGTGAGCGCGAGTCCGAGTGCGTGCCAGGCCGGTACGGCGAGGGGTGCCAGATCGCTGCCGAGGTGTTCCAGCAGGGCGCCGGTGGCGCGGCCGAGGAGGCTGGTGAGGGCCCAGTTCTGCGGGGAGACGGGCGTGTCGAGGGCGCGTATCCAGCCGTATCCCGTCCCGGCGACGGCGGTCGCGGCGACCGTGGTGGCCGCGGCGGCGAGGGCGGTGGCCAGGACGGCCTTCGTTGGGCTGCGGCCGGCACGCAGCTGAAGCACCACGACCGCGGCGAGCCCGAGGACGGCGGGTGCCTTGACCAGCGCGGCGAGGGTGACCAGTACGGCGCCGACGACCGGCCACCGGCCGAGCGCCGCGACCAGGCCCGCACCGAGCAGCCCGAGCATGATCGCGTCGTTGTGGGCGCCCGCGACCAGGTGCAGCAGCACCAGCGGGTTCAGCGCGCCGAGCCAGAGCGCGGCGGCCGGGTCGGCGCCGCTGTGCCGGGCGAGCCGGGGCAGCGCGGCGGCCATCAGCGCCACGCCGCACAGCGCGACGAGCCGCATGCCGAAGAGTCCTGCGGGGAGTTCGCCGTGGGTGAGACCCGCCAGGGCGGAGGCCACGGCGAGGAAGACCGGGCCGTACGGTGCGGCGGTGTGCTGCCAGACGGGGGCGACCTCGTCGGCGAGCGGGCCGCCGAGCTGGGCGGGGCCGTGCGCGTACACGTCCATGTGGGCGTCGACCATGGCGCCCTGGGCGAGATAGCTGTAGACGTCGCGGCTGAAGAGGGGTGGGGCGAGGAGGAGGGGGGTCGCCCACAGGACGAGGACGAGAAGCAGCTTGCGTGGGGTGGGCCGTTCGGGAGTCCTGATCAGACGGCCCAGCAGTGCCCAGGCCGCTATGAGCAGGACGACGCCGAAGTAGACGCCGATGAGACCGACGGCCGCGTGGGCTGAGGCGGGGTTGAGGAGGTCCCTCACGGGGAGGGCGCCGGCCGTCTCACCGCCTGCTGCCAGGACGGTGGTTCCGGCCAGGCCGAGTATTTGGCAGCGGCGTAGGTCGACCACGGGGGGAGCGTTTCGCTGTGAGGTGGCCGGAAATTGACGGCGATATGGCACCCCCGTGTCAAGAAGTTCCCTAGAACACCGACAGGCCCGTCAGCGTCGTGAATCTGTCCAGTGCCGCCACTCCCGCGACCGAGTTGCCGCGCTCGTCGAGCCCGGGACTCCATACGCACAGCGTGCACCGTCCCGGTACCACCGCGATGATGCCGCCGCCGACTCCGCTCTTGCCCGGCAGGCCCACCCGGTACGCGAAGTCGCCCGCCGCGTCGTACGTCCCGCAGGTCAGCATCACGGCGTTGACCTGTTTGGCCTGGCTGCGGGTGAGGAGGCGGGTGCCGTCGGCGCGGGTGCCGTGGCGGGCGAGGAAGCCCGTCGCGAGGGCCAGGTCGGCACAGGAGGCGAGGAGGGAGCACTGCCGGAAGTACTGGTCGAGCAGGCCGGGCACCGGGTTGTCGATGTTGCCGTACGACGCCATGAAGTGCGCGAGGGCGGCGTTGCGGTCGCCGTGGGCGGACTCGGAGGCGGCGACCTCCTCGTCGAACTCAAGGGCCGGGTTGCCGCTCTCCGCGCGGAGGAAGGCGAGCAGTTCGCGGGCCGCGTCTCCGGTACGGGTGAGCAGCCGGTCGGTGACGACGAGGGCGCCCGCGTTGATGAACGGGTTGCGCGGGATG
The DNA here is from genome assembly GCA_013361925.1 of Streptomyces sp. Classification (GTDB taxonomy): domain Bacteria; phylum Actinomycetota; class Actinomycetes; order Streptomycetales; family Streptomycetaceae; genus Streptomyces. Next base: position 6,708 of record JABFXD010000396.1, read on the forward strand.
CCGTTCTCGTACTCCAGCTGGACCAGGGAGTTGAAGGGGTTGCCGGAGGGCTCCCGGCCCACGTGCTCCCAGAGTTCGTCGCCCTCGCGGGCCAGGTCGAGGGCGAGGGTGAAGACCTTGGTGATGGACTGCGTGGAGAACGGCTGCCGCCAGTCCCCCACGCCGTACACCGTGCCGTCGAGCTCCGCGACGGCCATGCCGAAGCGCCGCGGGTCGCAGGCCGCGAGCGCCGGGATGTAGTCGGCGGGGCGGCCCCGGCCCGGCGTTCGCTCGATCTCCTCGGCGATACGCTCCAGGACCGGCTCGAAGGTCATGGACGAACTCATGATCACCATTGTGCCTCCGGGCCGGTCGGACCGCGCATCCACCAGGTGCGGGGACTGGTCAGGCGAGGGCCTGGCCGCTGCCCGCGACGACCTCGGGCCGCAACAGAGCTGCCAGCGTCTCGGCGGGCAACAGCCCCTTCTCCAGGACCAGTTCGGCGACCCCGCGGCCGGTGACCAGGGCCTCCTTGGCGATGTCGGTGGCGGCCTCGTACCCGATGTGCGGGTTGAGGGCGGTGACCAGACCGATGGAGTTCTCGACGCTCGCGCGCAGCTTCTCGGTGTTGGCGGTGATGCCGTCGACGCAGCGCTCGGCCAGGGTGCGGCAGGCGGCGCCGAGGTGCGTGATGCTCTCCGAGAGGGAGTGCAGGATGATCGGCTCGAAGGCGTTCAGCTGGAGCTGTCCTGCCTCGGCGGCCATGGTGATGGCCACGTCGTTGCCGATGACCTCGAAGGCGACCTGGTTGACGACCTCGGGGATCACCGGGTTGACCTTGCCGGGCATGATCGACGAACCGGCCTGCACGGGCGGCAGGTTGATCTCCCCGAGCCCCGCGCGCGGACCCGACGACAACAGCCGCAGGTCGTTGCAGCTCTTGCTGAGCTTGACGGCGATCCGCTTGAGCACGCCGGACATCTGGACGAACGCTCCACAGTCCTGGGTGGCTTCGACCAGGTTGGCGGCGGTGACGAGCGGCAGCCCGGTGAGGGCGGAAAGGTGACGCCGCGCGGCCTCCGCGTACCCGACGGGTGCATTGAGCCCGGTCCCGATGGCAGTGGCCCCCAGATTGATCTCATGGATCAACTGGACGGCCTCGTCAAGACGGTTGCGGTCCTCGTCGATCATGACGGCGTACGCGGAGAACTCTTGACCGAGCGTCATCGGCACCGCGTCCTGCAACTGTGTACGGCCCATCTTGAGCACGTCACGGAACTCGACCGCCTTACGGGCGAAGGAGTCCTGCAGTACAGCCATCGACCTGAGCAGTCCACGCACCGCGAAGACCGTCGCGACCTTGACGGCGGTCGGGTAGACGTCGTTGGTGGACTGCCCCAGGTTGACGTCCTCGTTGGGATGCAGGTGCTGGTACTCGCCCTTGGCGTGCCCCAGCAGCTCCAACGCCCGGTTGGCGACGACCTCGTTGGCGTTCATGTTGGTCGAGGTACCGGCACCGCCCTGGATCACGTCGACCACGAACTGGTCGTGCAGCTTCCCGTCCCGGATCTCCCGGCACGCCTCGACGATCGCGGCGGCCTTGCGGGGCTCCAGCAGCCCCAGCTCCTCGTTGGCGAGAGCGGCGGCCTCCTTGACGGCGGCGAGGGCGTCGATGAGATGCGGATAGGCCGAGATGGGAGTCCCGGTGATGGGAAAGTTCTCGGTGGCCCGCAGGGTGTGCACGCCCCAGTAGGCGTCGGCGGGGATGTCCCGGTACCCGAGGAGATCGTGCTCGCTGCGGGCGACGACGGTGGTCATGACGTTCGGTTCCTCTTTCTGAGAGGGGTGAGTGTCTTGGGGGCGCGGGGAACTGCGCGACCAGCCACAACCGGCCCGCAGTCGCGATTCATCGAGCGCGGCACATCCTCAGGCGCAAGCCGACACGACGACGGGCTCAAGCGAACGAACCGGCCGCACACACCCCACCGGCTCCCCACCTCCGAGCAGCGCCTCGCCCTGGAACTCGGTGAGCAGCTCCGGAGACACCCCGGCCCACGCGAGTGCCGCCGCGCCCACAGGAATCCGCGCCCGGTTCGCCCCGTCCGCGATCTTCACGGCCACCGCCCGCCCATCAGGCAGCGCGGCGACCTGAACACCTTCGAAGCCGTCCTTGGCGAGCAACCCCGGCACGGCCCGCATCAGCGCGGCGACGTCCCGCCCCGCCCCGGACGCCATCTCCGGATGCGCCCGCATCGCGTCGGCGACCCGCGCCTCGGGCGTACCGGGCACGGCGGCGGCGATCCGCGAGACGGCGCGGGCGAGCCCGTTCAGGGACACGGAGAACAAAGGCGCCCCGCACCCGTCCACCGTCACGCGGGCGATGCGCTGTCCGGTGAGGTCCTCGACGATCTCGGCGATGGCCTGCTGGAGCGGATGCGAGGGATCGAGGTACCCGTCGAGCGGCCATCCGTTGAGCACGCAGGTGTAGAGCATCGCCGCGTGCTTGCCGGAGCAGTTCTGGGCGAGCCGCGAGGCCGCGCGCCCCTCCCGCACCCACTCGTCCCTTACGCCGGGATCGAAGGGCATGTCAGGAACGTTACGCAGAGCGTCCTCGGACACCCCGGCCAGCTCAAGGATCCGCCGCGTCCCGGCGAGATGCCGCTCCTCACCGGAGTGGCTCGCGGCGGCCAGCGAGAGCAGCTCGCCGTCGAGCGGCAGCCCCGCCCGCACCATGGCGACCGCCTGCACCGGCTTGAGCGCCGAGCGCGGATAGAACGCGGCCTCGATGTCGCCGAGCTGGAACTCGACGCGGCCGTCGGCGCCGAGGACGACGACGGAACCGTAGTGGATGCCCTCCACGACCCCGCCGCGTATGAGGTGGGCGACGGGAGCGTGGAGGGGCTCGCGGATCAGGGGTGCGTCCGCGACGGAACTGCTCAACATAACTGCCTTCTAGGGGTGCGCCGCGCGGATCACGCGTGGCCGCCGGTGGGGTGGATCTCGGCGCTCACGTGCGTGCTCACGTGTCGGCGCCTGCGGATTGGGTCTCGGCCGCCGTCCGGGCGACCCGGCCGCGGACGGCGTACCACCCGGCGACCAGCGCCCCGACGATCAGCGGCAGGCACAGCACGGTGGTGCGTCCGACGCCGCCGTCGGCGTACATGAGGACCAGCACGGAGGCGAGGAACGCCAGCGTGACGAGTTCGGTCCAGGGGGATCCCGGCAGTCGGTAGCCGGGGCGGGTCAGTTCGCCCTTCTCGGTCTTCTGCCAGAAGAGCAGGTGA
>JABFXD010000557.1 GCA_013361925.1 Streptomyces sp.
GCGCCGCCACAGCGTTTTTACCCAACTTCGTGGCGTTTCCATCCCTCAGAGGGCCCCACAGTTCAACTGTTCAACTACGGCGCACGCCGGGCCCGCCAGGGCGTACGCCGGGGCATCCGCGCCCCGGGCGCGAAAAGCCGGGCCCCAGTGCCTCCGGGCCCGGCTCGTGCGGACGCGACAGGAGCTCAGCTGCCCCGTGTCAGCTGCCTCCCCCGCATCCGCCCCCTCCACCGCCTCCGCAGGACGACCCGCCGCCACACGACGAGCCGCCGCTGTCCCCGCCTCCGCCTCCGTCCGCCCAGCTGTTGCCGCTGGTGTCACCACCGCCACCGGCGCTGCCGAAGCGGTAGGGCCGCCGGCCCCCCTTTCGGTTCCGGCGCACCGACCATCTGATCAACCACAGGATCAGGGCCCAGTACAGGGCCACCAGGATGATGACGAGAGCCGTGATCACGGCGTCACCCTCCTTCCGTCCCCCCGAGGTCCCGGCCGCTCAGTTGCCGCCGCCGCAACCGCCGCCGCCCCCGCAGGACGACCCGCCGCCACACGACGAGCCACCCCCACAGGACGAGGAGGAGGAACCACAGGAGGAGGACGAGGACGAACCGCACGACGAACCGCCGCTGCTCGACCCCCCGTCGGCCCACCAGCTGCTGCCACTGGAGCTGCCGCCGCGCCGACCCGCCCGCACTCCGTGCGAGCTCCCACTGGTCGCCCTCGCGATGATCACGACGACGAACCCGATGAACACCACTGCCAGGATGATGCCGACAACCATGGCGCCACCCTCCTTCCGTGTCCCCCGAGACGACCCCCCGTGGGCGCCTCGAGTCTTGCGTGCGAGGGAGATGCCCCGGCGTCTCATCAGCCAAAGCAGAGTTGAGGAAGTCCAGAGCTTGGGCGCAGGATGACCGGCATGACCTCCACCGCACGCCCGCACCTCAACCGCCGGCTCGCCGAGTTCGGGACGACGATCTTCGCCGAGATGTCCGCGCTCGCCGTGCAGACCGGCTCGATCAACCTCGGCCAGGGTTTCCCCGACACGGACGGCCCCGAGGAGATCCGGGAGGCGGCCGTGCGGGCGCTGCGTGACGGGCGCGGCAACCAGTACCCGCCGGGTCCCGGCGTCCCCGAGCTGCGCGCCGCGATCGCCGCGCACCAGCAGCGGCGGTACGAACTGTCGTACGACCCCGATACGGAGGTCCTGGTGACGGCGGGCGCCACGGAGGCGATCGCCGCCGCGCTGCTGGCGCTGTTGGAGCCCGGCGACGAGGTCATCGCCTTCGAGCCGTACTACGACTCCTACGCGGCCTGCATCGCCATGGCGGGCGGCACCCGCGTCCCGGTCACCCTGCGCCCGGACGGCGACAGCTTCCGCCTCGACCTCGACGAGCTGCGCGCGGCCGTGACGGACAAGACCCGGCTGCTGCTGATCAACACACCGCACAACCCCACCGGCACGGTCCTCACCCGCGAGGAGCTCACCGCGATCGCCGAGCTGGCGGTCGAGCGGGATCTCCTGGTCGTCACCGACGAGGTGTACGAGCACCTGGTCTTCGACGACGCCGAGCACATCCCGCTCGCGACCTTCCCCGGCATGCGCGACCGTACGGTCACGATCGGCTCGGCCGGCAAGACCTTCTCCTTCACCGGCTGGAAGGTCGGCTGGGTGACCGGCTCACCGGCCCTGGTCAGCGCGGTGCGGTCGGCCAAGCAGTTCCTGACGTACGTCGCCTCCGGCCCCTTCCAGTACGCCGTCGCCGAGGCGCTCGCGCTGCCGGACAGCTACTTCGAGGCGTTCCGCGCGGACATGCGCGCCAAGCGCGACCTGCTGGCGTCGGGACTGACGGAGGCCGGCTTCGGGGTGTTCCGCACCTCCGGCACCTACTTCATCACCACCGACATCCGCCCCCTCGGAGAGACCGACGGTTTCGCCTTCTGCCGCGCGCTGCCGGAACGCGCCGGTGTCGTCGCCATCCCCAACGCGGTCTTCTACGACCACCGGGAGGCGGGCGCCCCCTTCGTACGGTTCGCGTTCTGCAAGCAGACGGGGGTGCTGGAGGAGGCGGCGAAGCGGCTGAAGGCACTGGCGGGCTGACGCCGCCCCGGCGAGCAGACACTGGGCGCATGATGCTCGCTTATGCCTGAATTCTTATGCAATGTGCTGATGTGACCCATGTCAGCACGCTCGCGCCGCCCACCGTCACACAGCCCGGCACCGCCGAACGCACCAGGTCGCGCCACCCCCTCGCGGTGGCGCTCGGCCTGTTCGCCCTCGCGCGGCTCACCGGTCTGGCCGTGCTCGCCGCGACCGCCTGGGCCACCGGCCACCATCCGCTCACCCTGCTCGGCCGATCGTGGGACTCCCGCTGGTATCTCGGCATCGCCGCGCACGGCTACGGCCACACCCTCCACCTGCGCCCCGGCGTCGTCTACAGCGACCTCGCCTTCTTCCCGCTCTACCCGGCGCTGGTGCGCGCCGTGACCGAGGTCAGCCCGCTGGGCGGCGCCGCGGCGGGCCTGCTGGTCTCCTGGACGGCGGCCGCGGCGGCGGCCTGCGGCATCTACGCGATCGGAGCGCGGCTGCACGGCCGGGCGGTGGGCACCGCCCTCGTCCTCCTGTGGGCCCTGCTGCCGCATTCGGTCGTGCTGTCGATGGCGTACACGGAACCCGTGCTGACCGCGTTCGCCGCCTGGTCGCTGTACGCCGTGCTCAGCCGCCGCTGGCTGTGGGCGGGCACCCTGGCCGCGCTCGCCGGGCTCTCCCGGCCGAACGGGTTCGCGGTGGCGGCGGCGGTGCTGGCGACGGCGGCGTACGAGGTCTTCCGGACCGTCCGGCGGCGCGGAAAAGTTACCCACAGCCTGTGGACGGGCGCGGCGCTCGCCCCGCTCGGCTGGCCGGCGTACGTCCTCTGGGTCGGCCACCGCAGGGGCGACCTGCTCGGCGGCTACTTCGCGGTGCAGCGCGGCTGGGGCTCCACCTTCGACTTCGGCCGCGGCTCGCTGCGCTTCGCGCGCCACGTCGTCCTCCAGGGCGACCGCCTGGTCTTCCCGATGACCCTGCTGATCGTCGCCGCGGCGGCCCTCCTGTACGCCCTGCTCCTGCTGGACCGCCCCCCGCTCCCCCTCGCCCTCTACACCGCCGTACTCCTGCTCATCGCCCTCGGCGGCTCCGGCTTCTTCGAGTCCAAGCCCCGCTTCCTGCTCCCCGCGTTCCCGCTGCTGCTCCCGCTCGCCCGGGCCCTGGTCCGCACGGCGAGAGCCCGGCCCTGGCACGCGGTCGCGGTGACCGGTGCCCTGGCCGGGCTCTCGTTCGCCTACGGGGCGTATCTGGTCGTACTGGCCGATACGCCGCTGTAGCGGATCTTCAGGTCCTACTCGTCGCCGTCGGCGTCACCCTCGGGCTGCTCGGCGTCGTTGATCTCCTGCTCCAGGCCCAGCTGCTCCACGAGCCACTTGTCGAACTCGATCGCGGCCCGCACCCAGCTGACCGTCGACGACACGAAGTGCTCCAGGCTCACACCGGTGCCGATCAGCATCTGCGCCTCACCGATGAGGCGGACGGTGCCGTCGTCGTGCGTGTGCGTGTAGACCTTGGGCCACAGGGTGCGCCGGTTCCAGTCGTCGATGGACTCGAGCAGCTGCGGCTTCTCGTCGATCTTGTGGGGCCGGTCGTAGAACGTCCGGACGGAGAAGACCTGCTGGTCCCCCTCACCCCGGAACATGAAATACGTACGGAACTGCTCCCACGGCGCCGCGAGGTCACCCTCTTCGTCAACGACGTACTTCAGCTCCATCTGCTCCAGGAGCTGCTTCACGAGGTCCTGATCCGGGACGACGGGGCCCGCCGGTCCTTGGGGCTGCGGCTCGGGCTGGCCCCCGAAGTTCGGAATCGAGGACGGGTCGATGCTCACCGTGTTTTTCCCTTCGTACGGATTCCGCCATCCTCCCCCATGCGGGGAGGGGCGTGGCAACCCCCGGCGGGGCCTGTCAGCCGTGGGCTGACTTGATCCGGTCGCCAGGGGTCCGGGTACCCCCGGTCAGAGCGTCTTGCCCGTGGTCGGGCCGACGATCAGGCCGTTTTCGAAGGTGTCGACGCGGACCGTGTCGCCGTCCTTGATCTCGCCCGCCAGGATCTCCTTGGCGAGGCGGTCGCCGATGGCGGTCTGGACCAGGCGGCGCAGGGGGCGGGCGCCGTAGGCCGGGTCGTTGCCCTCGTCGGCGAGCCAGGTCAGGGCCTCGTCGGTGATCTCCAGGGTGAGGCGGCGTTCGGCCAGACGGGCCGCCAGGCGGTTGATCTGGAGGCGGGCGATACGGCTCAGCTCGTCCTTGGACAGGGCCGAGAAGACGACCAGGTCGTCGAGGCGGTTGAGGAACTCCGGCTTGAAGGCGGTGCGGACCACCTCCAGGACCTGTTCCTTCTTCTCCTGCTCGGTGGTGATCGGGTCGACCAGGAACTGGCTGCCCAGGTTGGAGGTCAGGACGAGGATCGTGTTGCGGAAGTCGACCGTGCGGCCCTGGCCGTCGGTGAGGCGTCCGTCGTCCAGGACCTGGAGCAGGATGTCGAAGACCTCGGGGTGGGCCTTCTCCACCTCGTCCAGCAGCACCACGCTGTACGGGCGGCGCCGGACCGCTTCCGTGAGCTGGCCGCCCTCCTCGTAGCCGACGTAGCCGGGGGGCGCGCCGACCAGGCGGGCGACGCTGTGCTTCTCGCCGTACTCCGACATGTCGATGCGGATCATGGCGCGTTCGTCGTCGAAGAGGAAGTCGGCCAGGGCCTTGGCCAGTTCGGTCTTGCCGACGCCCGTGGGGCCCAGGAAGAGGAAGGAACCGGTGGGGCGGTCGGGGTCGGCGATGCCGGCGCGGGTGCGGCGTACGGCGTCGGAGACCGCCTGGACCGCCTCCGCCTGACCGATGAGGCGGCGGCCCAACTCCTCCTCCATGCGCAGGAGTTTCTGGGTCTCGCCCTCCAGGAGGCGGCCGGCCGGGATGCCGGTCCAGGCGGCGACGACGTCGGCGATGTCGTCGGAGCCGACCTCCTCCTTGACCATGGTGTCCTTCGCGGCCTCCTCCTCGGCCTGCGAGGCTTCCGCCAGGTCCCGTTCCAGCGTGGGGATCTCGCCGTACAGCAGCTTGCTGGCGGTGTCGAAGTCGCCGTCGCGCTGGGCGCGTTCGGCCTGGCCGCGCAACTCGTCCAGCTTCTCCTTGAGTTCGCCTACGCGGTTGAGGGACTGCTTCTCCTTCTCCCAGCGGGCGGTCAGCCCGCGCAGCTCCTCCTCCTTGTCGGCGAGGTCGCGGCGCAGCTTGTCCAGGCGTTCGCGGGAGGCCGGGTCGGTCTCCTTCTCCAGGGCCAGCTCCTCCATCTTCAACCGGTCGACGGAGCGCTGGAGTTCGTCGATCTCGACGGGGGACGAGTCGATCTCCATGCGGAGCCGGGAGGCGGACTCGTCGACGAGGTCGATGGCCTTGTCGGGGAGGAAGCGGGAGGTGATGTAGCGGTCGGAGAGGGTCGCGGCGGCGACCAGCGCGCTGTCGGCGATCTGGACCTTGTGGTGGGCCTCGTAGCGCCCCTTGAGTCCGCGCAGGATGGCGATGGTGTCCTCGACGGTCGGCTCGGCGACCAGCACCTGCTGGAAGCGGCGTTCCAGCGCCGGGTCCTTCTCGATCCGCTCGCGGTACTCGTCGAGGGTGGTGGCGCCGACCATGCGCAGCTCACCGCGGGCGAGCATCGGCTTGAGCATGTTGCCCGCGTCCATGGCGGAGTCGCCGCCGGCGCCGGCGCCCACGACGGTGTGCAGCTCGTCGATGAAGGTGATGATCTGGCCGTCGGAGTCCTTGATCTCGGCGAGGACGGTCTTGAGCCGCTCCTCGAACTCGCCGCGGTACTTCGCGCCGGCGACCATGGCGCCGAGGTCGAGGGCGACGAGCCGCTTGTTCTTCAGCGACTCGGGCACGTCCCCCTTCACGATCCGCTGGGCGAGCCCCTCGACGACGGCGGTCTTGCCGACGCCGGGCTCGCCGATGAGGACGGGGTTGTTCTTGGTGCGGCGGGACAGCACCTGCACCACCCGGCGGATCTCCTGGTCCCGTCCGATGACGGGGTCGAGCTTCCCCTCGCGGGCGGCGGCCGTGAAGTCGGTGCCGAACTTCTCGAGGGCCTTGTAGGAACCCTCGGGATCGGGCGTGGTCACCCTTCTCCCTCCCCTCGCCTTCTGGAAGGCGTCCTGCAACTTCCTGGCGTCGGCCCCCTGGGAGGAGAGTACGTCCCCGGCCTGGCCGCCCTTGGCGGCGGTGCCGATGAGGAGGTGCTCCGTGGAGAGGTACTCGTCGCCGAGGTCCTTGGCGCGGGCGGCGGCGTCGCTGACGACGGCGAGCAGCTCGCGGTTGGGCTGCGGGGGCGCGACGGTGGAGCCGGTCACGCTGGGCAGACCGGCGAGGATCTTCTCGGCTCCGGCGCGCACGGCGGCGAGGTCGGCCTCGACGGCAGCCAGCAGATCGACGATGTTCTCGTTGTCCTGCCCCTGGAGCAGGGCGAGCAGCAGATGGGCGGGGGTGAGGTCGGCGTGCCCCTCGGCGGCGGCGCGCTTCTCGGCCGCGTTGATCGCGTCCCGGCTCCGGTTGGTCAGCTCGGCGTCCACGTTCTCGTGCTCCTCCTCGGTGTTGGTGACTCTCTCCTTGGACTGACTCAGTCAACGTACACAAAGTTGAGTCTATTCCACTCAAGGTGCGGTCCGGGAGGGGGTCGGGGACCGGGTTCCCCGCCTGTCGGGGTTAAGTTCCGGGACATGGCGACGTACACCCTGGACCCCGGCGCACCGGACCCGCTCTATCTCAGCTTCTGGCGGGAACGGCACCTGTGCACCCTGACGACCCTGCGCCCGGACGGCAGCCCGCATGTGGTGCCGGTCGGAGTGACCTACGACCCGGAGGCCCGGCTGGCCCGGGTGATCACGAACAAGGCGAGCGCGAAGGCGGGGCACGTCCGGGCGGCGGGGCCGTCCGGCGCCCTGGTCGCGGTGTGCCAGGTGGCGGGCCGACGGTGGGCGACGCTGGAGGGGCGGGCGTACGTCCGCACGGAGCCGGAGCGGGTGGCGGAGGCGGAGCGGCGGTACGCGGAGCGCTATGAGCGGGTGCCGTCGCCGAATCCGTCTCGCGTGGTGATCGAGATCGAGCTGACGCGGGCGCTCGGGCGCGGTTGAGCGGCCGCATGTTTCTGCCGTGACTGATGATTTTCAGCCACGGCCGGAGGGTGCGGGAAAGGGCGGATACCCGGAAATGTCCCCGGAAACTGCAGCGGCGTCACCGTGTTCAGGTCACGGTGACGCCGCTGCGGGGGGAAGCACCTGAGCGATCTGTTACGACGGGGGAATCGCGTCAGGCACTGCGGGGGGTGGCTGAGATGGTCCGTTGGGTGGGGGTTTCGGAATCCACCAGCCGATGGTCTCGTTGGTCGAGGTTCACAAAGATCATTCCGTACCGGATGGCACACCGCACAGGCTGCGGCGCCCCCCGAGGCCGCCGCAGACACCGGTACGCCCGCACGTCCTCGTCGTCGTCGCGGGTGACGACGACCGGCTCGCCGAAGACGGTCACCATCAACGAGTCACCGGAGTGGGGGATCGCGGTGACCAGGTCGATGAAGTGCCATCCGGAGCGATAGGCCGTGGCCATTTCACGACGGAAGGAGCGGTCGTCGGGTGGCGTGGTCATGATTTCGCCTACCAGCCCACGTCCTGCGCGCCGTTGGCGTTCGCCACGACGATCCAACCGACGTCCGGGGAGGAGGCACGGATGTCCCAACCGACGTCACCCGGCGAACTCGCCGCCGCGCTGCTGTCGGCACTCCAGCCGACGTCGCCGAGAGGACCGGCCGCACCCAAGGCCAGCGTCAGAGCAACGACGGCACCGGCAAGCACCGAGCGAAGCATTCTCTTATTCATGGTCGGCTTCGTCCTCACTTGATGGCTTCCTCTCCCCCGCGAAACAAGACGATGGCTCATTCAGGCACGTCAATGCCACACAAGAGATGCATCATGTTCCTGCACGTTCAGGACCCTGGGGGGTGGAGATTTGCCAATAAACCGCACAAAACCGACACATCCTCACGGCATCACTGACCTATGCCCCGAAGGATCGCGCCTCTACGCAAGCGCACTCAGCTCCGGACGCATCTCCCGCGGGGAGGTGGAACCGGCGCCTTGCTTGCTCGAATTCGCGCTGCTCCATCCCGACCCGGACGATCCCGGTTGGCTGCGTCCCGTGCCGCCCTCCGTCGTGCTCGCGCAGCAACTCCAGCCGCTAGAGCGCGAGATCCAGGACCGCCGGCGGCTCACCCTCGACCTCACCGACACCTTCCAGCCGTTCCTCGCGATCAGCGCCCAGAAGCCCGCGACCACTCATGCCATCACGGTCCTGGAGGGTATCGACCGCATCCACTCCGCGCTCGACGTGGCGATAGCCGAGGCCCGCACCGAGGTCCTCACGGTCCAGCCGGGCGGCAGTCGGCCGGAACACATCCTGAGCCAGGCACTCAAGCGCAGCAAGCCGCTGATCGAGCGCGGCATCGCCATGCGCACCCTGTACCAGCACACGGTCCGGCACAGCCAGAGCACCTTCGCGTACATGGACAAGATGGCCGGCGCCAAGGTCGAGATACGCACCCTCGAAGAACTCATCGAGCGGCTCATCATCTGCGACTCGACGGTCGCGTTCATCCCCGCCCAGGACGACCGGCAGGTCGCCCTGGAACTGCGCCACCCCGGCCTGGTCCAGTACCTCATCAAGGTCTTCGAGCAGCTGTGGCAGCGGGCGACACCGCTCATGGAGGAAGTCCCGTACGAGGCGACCCCCGAGGGCATCTCCGGAGTGCAGCGCACCATCGCCAAGCTGCTCATCGACGGCCATGTCGACGAGGCCATCGCCCGCCGGCTCGGCATGAACGTCCGCACCTGCCGGGCCCACATCGCCAAGCTGGCGGCGGCCCTCGGCAGCGGCAGCCGCGCCCAGCTCGGCTTTCTCATCGCCGAGTCCGGGATCCTCAAACAGGAGGAGACGGAGCAGTGAGTGCGGCGCCGCATCCGGCGCACGTCGCGGGAACCCTGTGCGCCGCAGGAACCGAGGTGTACGAGCAGGCGCTGCGCGAGGGGTACGTACGCGGCGCCGACGCCGAGCGGGCCCCCTGTCTGCTGGAGTTCGGGCTGCTGCACGCCGCCGCGACGGACCCGGACCGGCTGGAGCCGGTCGCGCCGGCCGTCGCCCTCCACCGGCTGCTGCGCAGCTCCGAGGAGCGGATCGCGGACGAGCGCCGACGTGAGGAACAGCTGGCGGAGCTGTTCGAACCACTGATGCGGATCGACGGGCCCCGGACCGCGACCGATCCCTCGGCGGTCAGCATCCTCACCGGCTTCGCCCAGATCAACCAGGCCATCTCCGACGCCATGGCCGAGGCCTCGGTGGAGCTGCTCGCCATCCAGCCCTACAACGGCAACACGGCCGCGACCCGGCTGGCCGACGCCCTGGACCGGGACCAGGCGCTGCTCGACCGCGGTGGCCGTATCCGGGCCCTCTACCAGCACACCCTGCGCCACTCCCCCGCCGTCATCGCCCGCTACGAGCGGCTGCGCGGGGACGCCGAGGCCCGTTCGCTCGACGAGGTCACCGACCGGCTCATCATCGTGGACCGTACCGTCGCGTTCATCCCGGCCAGCACGGACCGGACGCTCGCCCTGGAGATCCGCGTCCCCGCCATGGTCGACTACTTCGCCACCACGTTCGACCGCCTCTGGCGCCTGGCCACCCCCATGCACCCCCGGGCGGTCCAGCAGCCCACGCTCAACGGCGTCACCCCCCGCCAGCGCGCCATCGCCGCGCTCCTCATCGAGGGCCACACCGACGCCGTCATCGCCGACCGCCTCGGCCTCAACATCCGCACCGCCCGTGAGCACATCGCC
>JABFXD010000243.1 GCA_013361925.1 Streptomyces sp.
CGCGGGTCCGGTTCCCGAGGCGAGGACCGAGGTCCGCGATCCGCGGCTCGCGGTGGCCCGGGACACCGCCGAGAGCACCGATGCCGGTACGGAGCCCCGCGGCGGCGTGGACACGGCGACACGCGTGTTCTCGGTACGGGACGTGGCAAAGGCGAGGGAGTCGGCGTCCCGGGCGGAAGCCGGGGAGGGCGGAGCTGCCGGGGATGCCGGTACGCCGGAGGACTCGGAGCCCCAGGAGCCCGCCACGCAGACGCCGGAGACGCAGGCTTCCGAGGGGGAGGCCGCGGCAGACGCCGGCGCCGACGCCGAGGGCACTGGGCCGGACGCGGGCGGCGACGCGCGTCTGCGGGCCGCGGTGGCGGCATGGGTCCGCTCGGGCGACGGCACGCCGTCCGGGGCCGATCCCGACGCCGAGGAGGCTCCTGCGAAGGCTGACGGCGACGCAGGGACGCCGGAGGCGTCCGAGGCCGCCTCGGAGGCGCCTGAGGGGGACGCTGAGGCCACCGGCGCCGGTGAGCGGGCGGCGGACGGGCCCGACGGAGCCGCGAAGGCCGAGACGGCCGAGAAGGCGGACGACGACGCCGAACCGTCCGACGAGCCCCGTGACGCGGGCCCTGGCACAGAGCCCGCTGACAGTCCGGCCGGTAAGCCGACGACCACCGGCACCGCCGCCGAGCCCGCCGCCGAGCCCGCCGACGAGCCCACTGACGCGGCCCCCAAGCCCGACCCGCGCGCGGCGACCGGCACGGCAGCCCCGGCTCCAGCCGACGCCCCTCGGTCCGCCGACGGCGACAAGGCCCCCCAGGACTCGCCCGCACCCGGCACCGCAAGCCACGCCCCGGCCCCCGCCGACGCCCCTCAGGAGGCCGGCGGTGACAAGTCCCCGCAGGACTCGCCCCCGCCGGGCACCGCAAGCCGTGCCACCGCTCCCGCCGACGCGCCTCCGGCCGCCCCAGGCGGCAAGGCCCCGCACGGCGACGTGCCCGCGGCCGCCGACGGCGGCAAGGCCCCGCAAGGGCCACTCGTAGGCGGCGACGAGAGTCGCACGGGTGGTCCGGGTGGGAAGAAAACCGGGGCCGAGGGCGAAGCCGGGGCCGGGCGGCAGGTGGATCAGCCCACCACCATGCTCAAGCTCCCGCCCCCCACAGAGCGCACCAGCAAGTTCGTCGCGCTCAAGCCCGACGTCACCACCCCCGTCCCCCAGGTCGGCCCCGAGCGCACCACCCAGCAGCCCCTCCCGCCGAAGCCCCCGCTGGACCTGCTGGCCGAGCTCACCAACACCCCGCCGCCCCCGGAGACCCCCCTCCGCACCACCGTCCGCCGCGTGAAGATCTGGACGCCCCTCGTCCTCCTCCTCGCGGTCATCTTTGCGGTCGTACAGTCCGTACGCGCGCTGCCCACCCCCACCCTCCAGCTCACCGCCGAGGACAGCTACTCCTTCGACGGCAGCAAGGTGGACATCCCCTGGCCCACCGACGGCCAGGGCGCCCTCGACGTCCAGGGCATCGGTTCCTTCGGCTCGTCCGGCGACCAGAAGCCCGTGCCGATCGCGAGCGTCGCCAAGGTCATGACGGCGTACCTCGTGCTGCGCGACCACCCGCTCAAGAGCGGCGCCAAGGGCCCGAACATCAAGATCGACCAGACCGCTCAGGACGAGGGCGCCGCCAAGAGCGACGAGTCCAAGGTCGCCGTCACCGCCGGTGACGCCATCTCCCAGCGTGAGGCGCTCGAAAGCATCCTCATCGCGTCCGCGAACAACGTCGCCCGTCTCCTCGCCCGCTGGGACGCCGGTTCCGAGAAGGCCTTCGTCGAGAAGATGAACGACGCCGCCGACGACCTCGGGATGACGAACACGACGTACACCGACCCCTCCGGGCTGAACAACACCACCGTCTCCACCGCCGTGGACCAGGTGAAGCTCGCCAAGAAGGCGATGGAGTACCCGGCCTTCCGCGAGGTCGCCGCGATGATGTCGTACGACGACTACAAGGGCGAGAACCACCCCAACTGGAACCAGCTCGTCGGCAAGAACGACGTCGTCGGCATCAAGACCGGCACCACCACCTCCGCCCTCGGCAACCTCGTCTTCGCGGCGAAGAAGGAGGTCGACGGGGAGACCCGGACCATCGTCGGCGCCGTGCTGCGGCAGCCGGCCGGCGGCGTGGACAACACCATCCTCAGCGCCGCGCTGACCGCGGGCGACCAGCTGATCCGGGCCGCCCAGGGTGCCCTGGAGTCCGCGACGATCATCAAGAAGGGCGATGTCGTCGGGTACGTCGACGACGGGCTCGGCGGGCACACTCCCGTCGTCGCCACCAAGGACGTCACCGCCGTCGGCTGGTCCGGGCTGACCGTGAAGCTGACGTTCGCCGCCGATGACGTACCGCACACCGCGAAGGCCGGCACCAAGGTCGGCACGCTCACGGTCGGTGACGCCTCGGCCGGTGCCGTGGCGGTCCCGGTCGCGCTCCAGAAGGATCTCGTCGAACCGGGCTTCACGGACAAGCTGACCCGCCTGGGCTGATCGACGGCCGAAGAGCCGGTCCCTGCCCGCCGCCGACGCCCCCGCCCGGGGGCCCGGCGGCGGGCTGCGTGCTAGCGTCACGAATCGGGGCAGGTCGCCGGTCGCCCACAACGCGACCGTGAACGAGGCCGGAACATCACACGGCCGAGAAAAGAAGACGGGACACGGGGAGTTGCCTTCAGGTGGCCACTGCGGAGCCGACACGCGCAGACGACGCCGATCCGGGCTCGGACACGAGCCCGCGAATACGCGTGCCCGCACCGCGCACAGAGAGCACGGGCGACAGCAGCAACAGCAGCGGCGAGCGCGGCAGTGGCGGCGACAGCCGTCGTGCCGACACCTCACCCGGGCCTGAGCCCTCGCCTCCGGTGCCCTCCCGCTTCCTCACCGCGTTCCTCGCTCTGCGCGAGCGGATCCTGCGGCACCCCGTTCTCTCCTTCACCGTCCTGTCCGGCGGGCTCCACATCATGTGGTTCTTCGTGTTCGCGAACAGCGGCGGCGACCTCGCCGCCCAGGACGCCTGGGCGGAGTTCGTCGGGCGGCACCCGGACTCGGCGTACAACCTCGCCTGGTACGGCGGTATGCACCCGGTGTCGTACAGCGTGGTCTCGCCGTATCTGATGTCGGTCCTCGGTGTCCGTACGACGATGATGATCGCCGGCACCGTCTCGGCCGGGCTGCTCACGCTGATCCTGCTGCGCAGCCGGTCCGTGAAGAACCCGCTGTGGGCCTCGCTCGCGGGCGTCGTCGCCTTCTTCTGCAACGCCGTCTCGGGGCGGGTGACCTTCGGCCTCGGCACGATGTTCGCGCTCGGCGCGGTCGCGGTCGTGTTCTGCTGGCCGTACCGCTGGCGCTACAAGCGGTGGGCGAAGGCGCTGTGCGCCGCGCCGCTGGCCGCGCTCGCCACGATGGCCTCGCCGGTCGCGGGCCTGTTCGTGGGGCTGGTCGCGGCGGCGCTGTTCCTCCAGAAGCGGCGGCCCGGCGCCTGGGCGCTGGGCATCGCGCCGACCGTGGTGGTCGCGGTGTCGGCGTGGCTGTTCCCGTTCTCCGGCACCCAGCCGATGATCTTCGGCTCGGTGATCCTGCCGTTCACGTACGGCGCCCTCGTCTACTTCCTCGTCCCCAAGGAGTGGAAGACGGTCCGGCTGACGGCCGCGGTGTACGCGCTCGCCGTCGTCCTGGTCTGGCTGATCAGCTCCCAGATCGGTTCCAACATCTCCCGGCTGCCCATGCTGTTCGCCGGGACGGTGCTGTTGGCGGCGCTGCCCTTCACGGTGCCGCGCAGCCGCAAGTGGTACGCGATCGTGCTGGCCATCGCCGGGTTCGGCGGCTGGATCGGCTTCAAGTCGGTCGACGACGTCCTCAACACCACCCCGGCCGCCTCCTGGGCCCGCGAACTCGCCCCGCTCGTCAACGAGCTCCAGGAGGTCGGCGCCGAGAAGGGCCGCGTCGAGGTCGTGCCGGCCCGCTCCCACCGGGAGGCGTCCGCGCTCGCCCCGTACGTCAACCTCGCCCGCGGCTGGAACCGCCAGGCCGACATGGAGCGCAACCCGCTCTTCTACGACGACACCCTGAACTCGGCGAACTACCACGAGTGGGTCAAGCGCTGGGCCGTGCACTTCGTGGTCGTCCCCAAGGACGAGCCGGACGGGGACGGGGCCAAGCGCGAGCGGGACCTCGTCCAGCGGGGCATGCCCTATCTGAAGCAGGTCTGGGGCGACGCCAACTGGCAGCTGTTCCAGGTCACCGACCCCACCCCGCTCGCCGAGCCCAACGCGGTCGTCGACCGCGCCGAGCAGGGCGAGATGACCCTCCAGGTGAAGAAGGCCGGCCGCATCCTCATCCGGATCCCGTACTCGCCGTGGCTGAGCGTCGTCGACGCCGACGGCAAGAGCCTGGATCCGCCCAAGGAGACCCAGGCGTCCAAGGACCGGGCCGACGGGGAGCCGAAGACGTACGACAACGTCAACGGCTGCCTGATGGAGACGGAGGAGGACGCCCAGGGCGACAAGTGGACGGAGCTGCTCGCGCCGAAGGCGGGGACGTACCGCTTGGCGGCGCCGTATCAGCTGCCGCGCGGGACGCCGTGCCCCGACGAGCTCAAGTAGGGCTGCCTACCTGACCGGGAAGGCGACGTCGCAGACGGGGTCCGCGGGCCCCGCCGCCTCCCAGTTGGCGAAGTAGATCTCCCGGCAGGGCCCCGCCTGCTCCAGGCCCTGCCCGGCGATCCACTCCTCCACCGCCTCGAAGGCGGCGATGATCTGCGGATGGGCCACCTGGGCCTTGGTGATCCGGGTGTACGCGAACCGCTGGGCGGGCTCCACCCGTACCGCCGTCTCCCAGGCCCGTCCGCGCTCCGCCGCCCACGCCCGGGCCGCGGCCTCGTCGGCGACGGGCACGCAGGACTCGGCGGGGCCGTCGCTCTCCATGGAGACCTCGGAGTGGTAGAGGACGAACGGCGCCGCCGTCACGCCCCCGCACTCCCGCGAGGCCTCCTCCAGGCGTCCCAGCGACGCCCCGATCCACGCCGGCAGCTCATCGGCCAGCGTGTGCCGCTTCTCGGTGATCACCACCTGTTCCGGCAGCTCCACCGTCTCCACCACGAACTTCCCGTACATCTCGGAGCTCCTCCCCGACAGTCGTCCACGGAGGTACTCGGCGAGCGTCCGCTGCCCGGCCAGCCGGGTCTCCACCTCGGCCCAGTAGCCGGCCAGCACGTCCGCGCCCGCGACCCCGCCCGCCTCGACCACCTCGGCGATCCGCGCCAGCGGCATGTCGAGCTGCCGCAGCATCGCCACCAGCCGGGCGCGTTCCACCTGACCGGCCCGGTAGTAGCGGTAGCCGCTGGCCTCGTCGACATGCGCCGGGGTCAGCAGCCCGAGCCGGTCGTACAGCCGCAGGGCCTTGGCCGAGAGGCGGGCCCGCGCGGCGAACGCGCCGATGGTGAGCAGGTCGTCGTGGATCGGGTCGTGGTCGGTCACGGGATCATCCTCGTCCTCCGTCACCGGACGGGTCCTTCCGCCCGGTGACGAGGAGGCTCTTCCCTGCCCCAGGGGCAAGGTCAACCGATCGCCGCGGGTGGGATCAACGGGCGAGCTGCGCCTCCAGGGCGGCGACCAGCTCCGCCGCGTCCGGCTCGGTCTGCGGCGAGAAGCGGGCCACGACGGTGCCGTCGCGGCCGATGAGGAACTTCTCGAAGTTCCAGCGGATGTCGCCGGTGTGCCCCTCGCCGTCGGCGAAGCCGACGAGGCGGTCGTAGAGCTCGTGCCGGCCCTCGCCGTTCACCTCGACCTTCTCGGTCAGCGGGAAGGTCACGCCGTACGTCGCCGAGCAGAACTCGGCGATCTCCTCGGCGCTGCCGGGCTCCTGGCCGAGGAACTGGTTGCAGGGGACGCCGAGGACGGTGAAGCCCTTGTCGGCGTACTGCTTCTGGAGGTTCTCCAGGCCCGTGTACTGCGGGGTCAGCCCGCACTTGGAGGCCACGTTCACGATCAGCACGGCCTGGCCGACGTACTGGGAGAGGTCGGCGGCACCGCCCTGGAGCGTGCCGATCTCGACGGAGAGGGGAGAGGCGGGGGAGTTGTTGTCAGCAGTGGTCATAAGCGGATGCTAGCTCCGGTAAGTGTCGGGCCGACGTGAGGCCTCCACGAGCACGGTCCCGGCCGCCGTCCGCTCGTACAGCACCGACCGCCCGGCCCGCCGCCGCGCCACCAGTCCCGCGTCCAGCAGCACCCGCAGATGGCGGCCGACCGAGCCGAGGCTCTGCCCGGTGACGGCGACCAGCTGGGTCGTGCTCATGGGGGAGCCCAGCAGCATGAGCACGCCCGCGCGCGCGGCGCCGATCAGTGCCCCGAGCCCGGCCGGCACCGGACGGCGGTCGTGGTCCTCGGCGAGCACACCGGAGCACGGGTAGACCACGGCGTACCGCTCCCGCCCCTCCCACGACACCCAGCCGCCGCCCGTCGTCACCGGGACGAAGGCCAGCTCGGCGCCGGAGGCGATCTCCCGCGGCGGATACGCGTGCAGGTTGACCTGGAACCGGCTCTCGCCGAGCCAGCGCGTCCAGGGCCGCAGCGAGTCCAGCACGGCCGCCCAGCCGCCATGGCTGACCTGCGCGGTCCGCGCGACCACGTCGGCCTCCAGGATGCGCCGCCGACGGTCCCAGTACGGCCGTACGGTCTGCTCCCAGACGTGGGTGAGGAGCGCGGTCGCCCGCTCGGGCAGGTCGTCCCGGTCCAGCAGCGCGGGGAGCGGGCCGGCGAGGGAGACACGGAGGTGGGCGCGGGCGGCATCGGGGCCGGCCGCCCGCACCCGGGCCACGGTCGCCTCGAAGCTCTCCCCGGCGACCGGGGTGGGGCAGACGAAGTCGGCGATCCAGGACCTGAGCGCGGCGTCGACGAGCGGTCCCGCCACCGGGTCGGCGGCGAGGAACGCGCGGTAACCCGGCAGATGCGCGCGCAGCCAGGCCTCCTCGCCGGGGTGGGCGGCGCTCCCGGCGTGCAGCAGCTTCAGACACGCGAACGTCTCGGCGAAGGGGGAGACCAGGAACCGGCTGCGGGCGAGGGTGTCGGTGCCGATCAGCCACAGGCCCATGCGGCGTTGGCCCCCCTCTCCTGTGCCCGTACGACGTTTCGCGTGTCGGCGAAACAGTAAACACGGCTGCGGGAGGTGCGGAGACTCCGACCCATGCGCAGCTACCGAACCCTGTTCCGCACCCCGGAGTTCACCCCCTTCTTCCTCTCCTACGCCGCCTTCAACGCGGCCCTGACGATCGGCGGGCTGTCCCTCGCCACGCTGGTCTACCGGGCCACCGAATCGCCGCTGCTGTCGGCGCTGAGCATGTTCGGGCCGCAGCTGGCACAGGTACTGGGCGCGACTTTCCTGCTCTCGGGCGCCGACCGGTTGCGTCCGCGGTCGACGCTGGTCTGGACGGGGCTGGCCTTCGCGGCACTGACGGCGGTACTGGCGCTGCCCGGACTCCCGGTCGGGGCGGTCTTCGTCGTCGTCCTCGCCCAGGGCCTGATCGCGTCGCTGGGCGGGGGAGTGACCGGCGGTCTGCTGAACGAGATCCTCCCCAAGTCCGGTTTCGTGCTGGGGCGTTCGATGTTCAACATGGCTTCAGGGCTGATGCAGGTGCTCGGCTTCGCGCTCGGTGGCGGGCTGCTGGCCCTGCTGTCCCCGCGCACCTGCCTGCTCCTCGCGGCGACGCTGTACGCCGTCCAGGCCCTGGGCTACCGCCTGGGCCTGACCGACCGCCCCGCCCGAGCCAAGGGCCGCCTCTCGGTCCGGGCGACCTGGCACACGAACGCCGTCCTGTGGTCCTCCCGCCCTCGCCGTCTCACCTACCTGGGCCTGTGGATCCCCAACGGCCTGGTGGTCGGCTGCGATTCCTTGTACGTCTCCTACGCCCCCGACGCGGCGGGGGTGCTGTTCGCGAGCGGGGCGCTGGGTATGTTCGCCGGGGACGTGATCGTCGGCCGCCTCGTACGCCCCGCCCTGCGCCCCCGGCTGGCTACCCCACTGCTCCTGCTGCTGGCGACGCCGTACCTGATCTTCGCCCTTCGCCCGGAGGTCCCCCTGGCCGCGGTGGCCGTCTGCCTCTCCAACGTCGGGTTCGCCGCGAGCCTGGTCCAGCAGGAGCGGCTCATGTCCCTCACCCCGGACGACATGGCGGGCCATGCCCTGGGCCTGCGGTCCTCCGGGATGCTCACGATGCAGGGCGTGGCGGCGGCGCTCGCGGGCACGGTGGCGCAGGTGACGTCTCCGGCGGCGGCGATGTCGATGACGGCGGGGGTGTCGGTGCTGGTGACGTTGGTGCTGGCGGTGGCGGGTCTTCGTGTGTCGTCCGCTGAGGCGGCTATGGAGCCGAGTCGGGCTCGCTGAACACCTCGGGGACCTTGTTGTCGAGGACGACACGGGAGAGGAGGGCGGCGAGGCGGTCGCGTTCGGCGGGGGTGAGGTGGGCGGGCAGGGTGTCGATGCGGCGGCAGGTCTCGGCGTAGAACTCCGCGGCGAGCCGCGCCCCCTCGTCGGTCAACCCGACCCGCACCGCACGCCGGTCACGGGGATCGGCTTCCCGCCGCACCAGCCCCCGCTGCACGGTCCGGTCGACCAGCCCGGTCAGACTCGACTTGGCCAGCCCCAACGTCTCACCGAGCTCGGTCATGCCCTGCGGATGCGCCATGAGCACACAGAGGAGCTGGCCTTGCTGGGGGGTGAGGTGAAAGGCACGGCTGGAGTCGGCGTACACGGCGTTGATGAGAAACGCGGAGCGGACCAGGGCGGGGACTATGCCCAGGGGGTGAGGGGCGGGGGTGGGTGGGTTGGGCATTGGGGCAGCTTAATTGCTGGGTTCTTGGCGGAGTGAGGCGAGTGTGTCGCGCGTGAGCTGGGTGTAGGGGTGGGTGTCGCCGAGGACCTGTTCTCGTTGGACGAGGGTTGTTTCCAGAAGGGAGATGGCGCGGTCCAGGTCTCCGGTTTCCGCGTAGGCGGTGGCTAGGACGAAGCGGGTGGTGAGGGTGTAGGGGTGGGTGACACCCCGGATCTCCTCGCACTGCGCGAGCGTGGTCTCCATGAGGGGGATGGCCTGGTCCAGGTCGCCGGCTTCGGCGAAGGCGCAGGCAAGGTTGTGACGGCTGGTGAGGGTGTGGGCGTGGGTGGTGCCGAGGAGTCGTTCTCGTTCGGCGAGGGTGGTCTTCATCAGGGGGATTGCCTGGTCCAGGTCGCCGGTATTGATGTAGGCGAGGGCGAGGTTGTTGCGGATGGTGAGGATCTCGGGGCCTGTGTCGCCCGAGGCCTCTTCCCGCTGAGCGAGGGTTGATTGCAGGAGCGGGATCGCTTTGTCAGGGGCGTCGGCTTCGACATAGGCGAGGGCGAGGTTGCCGCGGGCTACAAGAGTGTCGTGATCCGCGTCGCCGCGTGCCTGTTCCCAGTAGAGAAGAACTTGTTGCCGTAAGACGATGGTCTGGCCGTCACGTTGCTGCCGGAACAGATATTGGGCGGCGGCCTCGTATGCCTCGGCCATGTCCGAGGTGGGAACGCTGTCGCCCGGGGCGTTCTCGGCGAGGGCCTCGATGTGAGGAAGGACCTGCTGCCACTCGGAGGCGGATGATTCCACTTCCTCCAGCGTCGACACGGCTTGCTGGAGTATCTGCTCGGCATCGACCCTGCCGTCCGATCGTCGCCGCAACACCTGCTGTACCAACCGATGCACACTGACGAACCGCTGCCCGATGAACCCCACCATGTTGTACGAGTGCAACACCCCGAGCCCCCGGTTCAACGCCACCGCGTCCCGCGCCAACGGCTCCAACAGCCCCCGCGGAACATCATCCGGCGCCATCCAGGCCATAGCCTCCAACAACCGCACCGCCAACGGATCCCGCCCCGAGATCGCGCCCAGCGTCTGATCCCA
>JABFXD010000359.1 GCA_013361925.1 Streptomyces sp.
CAGGGCCTCGATGTCGAAGGGGCGGGGCGGGGTCGTACGGGTCATCGGATCGGCTTGTAGTAGCCGAGGATCGCCTGGAGTCCCGCGAACCACTCGCGCAGGCGGTCCTTGGGCTTCGCCTCCACCGCGCACTCGTAGAACTGGCCGCTGTGCAGGACCACCGCCACGACCAGGGCCTTGCCGTTCGGGGTCGCCTTGTAGTGGACGGTGTGGATCTCGGGCCAGCTGAACTCGGCCTCCGCGCCGCGTATTTCGAAGGCGACGCCGGACATGTCGATGACCACGGAGCTGTGGCGGTCGACGGCCAGGAACTCCGGGCCCGTCGGAGCCGGCGGTACGTACTGGGGCTGCGGCGCGTACTGCGGGGGCGGGGGGCCGAAGGCTCCTGGTGGTGGGCCGTAGGGCGGCGGCTGGGTCATCGGTGTCCCCCGGTGGGTGTCTCGTACAACTGTCGTGCGACCTCGGTACCGCAACCTACCCGTGAAACATTTCCCCGGGTCCACCGCATCAGTACAAGTGAGGACGGTGCGCGCCGGGCACCCACGAGCAGGGGGAACACATGAGACAGGTCCTTGCGGACCAGTACGCGGAGTTCGCGGCGGCACGCGCGGGGCATCTGTACCGCTCCGCGTGCCTGCTCACCGCCGGTGACACGCATCTCGCCGAGGATCTGGTGCAGGAGGCCCTGGGCCGGCTGTACATCAGCTGGCAGCGGGTGAGCCGGGTCGGCAACCCGGCCGGGTACGCGCAGACCGTGCTCACCCGGACGTTCCTCGCCCACCAGCGGCGGCGCAGCAGCACCGAGCGGGCCACCGACTCCCTGCCGGACCGGGCCGCCGCCGACCCGCGGGACGTGCCGCTGCGGCTGACGCTGCTGGAGGCGCTGGGGCGCCTGCCCGCCAAGGACCGGGCGGTGGTCGTCCTGCGCTACTGGGAGGACCGTTCGATCGAGGAGACCGCCGACGCGATGAACGTCAGCTCGGCGGCGGTACGGACCCGGTGCACACGGGCCCTCGGGCGGCTGCGGGAGCTGCTGGGCGAGGACCTCGGCGAATACGCCCGCTTCTGACGACGCCCTGGCGCCCTGACGCCCCTTCATTTTCCGTCCCTACGACTTCACTTCACTCAGACCTCGCGGAAACGGTGGTTTGCCATGCCCGTACATCAGCACAGCGATCCCTTCGAGGACCGTGTCGCCGACGAACTGCGCGCCACCGGTGGGCAGTTCCACGCCGACCCGGCCGCACTCACCTCCGCCGGCCTGGCCCGTGGGCGACGGCTGCGGCTGCGGCGCCGGGCGGCCGTCGTGGGCGGCGCGGCGTCGCTCGCGCTCGTCGGGGTGGGCGGGGCGCTGCTGCTGCCCGGTGGGGGTGCGGACCCGGACAAGGCCTCGGTGGGTTCGACGTCGACCGCGTCGTCCGCCAAGCCGACCGCGCCGCCGGTCTCCGGTCAGGAACTGATCAGCACGCTCAAGAAGGAGCTGGGATACGGCAAGTTCAGCCAGGAGACCGGTCGCGGCACCGAGGACGCGCCGTACGCGTGGCTCGTGTGGGACGACGGGGACGGGGGTGCCGTCGTCTCCGTGAACATGGAGCGGGTCGAGCCGGGAAGTCAGAACGCCCGGGAGTTGACCACGTGCCCGGACAAGACCTACACGCCGTACGACGGTTGCAAGACCAGCCGCCTCGACAACGGCTCGGTGCTGAGGACCTTCCAGGGGTACGAGTATCCCGACAAGCGCGAGCCCACCAAGTCGTGGGCCGCCGACCTGGTCACTCCGAAGGGCCAGCATGTCGCGGTGTACGAGTGGAACGCCGAGGCCGAGAAGGGCTCGCCGGTCACCCGGGAGGAACCGCCGCTGGACGCGGCGGAGTTGAAGAAGCTGGTGACCGCGCCGGCGTGGCTGAAGGCGGTCGACGCCACTCCCGTGAAGGCGTGGCCGTCGGCCCAGCCGGAGGAGAGCACGGCCCCCACCGACATCCGCAAGACGCTCGTCGATCTCCTGCCCGACGGCCTCACGCCGGTCTCGCGGGGCGGCGACGAGTCCGGATGGGGCTATGTCGTCGTGGACGACGGCGAGGGCAAGAGCCTCGTCGAGATCAACGTCCAGCCGAACATGGGGGACCTGCTCGGCGAGAGCATCTTCGAGGGCGCCGAGGAGGTCGGCGACGGCACGATGCTCGTCACCCGGGAGGACGCCGGGGACAAGGACGTGGCGGGCACGGTCCGGTGGACCGTGGACACCGTGCGGATCAACGGCCTGCGGGTCGTGATCAGCGCCCTCAACGCGGGCGGGCCGCACGACGACCCGAGCCGTGCC
>JABFXD010001053.1 GCA_013361925.1 Streptomyces sp.
GACGAAACCGGCGGCCGCGCCCTGAAGCGCCCGGCTCCTGCTGATGCGGGGGAACATGCTGGACATGCGCGCGATCCTGCCAGGCCGAACGCGGTGCTGGCCAGGGCGAGGGTCACAGGGGGTGGCGGGAGAGGGGCAAGGGGCGGCACAGGGGGGTCATAGGGAGGGGCGGGTGGGGCCGCTTCCGAGCGTGGGAGCGGGGACATACGAGGGGCAGCGGCGGGGGCTTGCGGGGTTGGCAGTGGGGGGCGTGCCGGGGCGGTGAGGGTGGGGGCTTTGCGGGCGCGGCCAGGCCGTGCGGGGGCGGCGGGCTTGCGGGGGCGGCAGTGAGTTGCGTGCTGGGGCGGCGGGGGCTTTGCGGGCGGTGGCGGGGTCGTGCGGGGACGGTGGCGAGGGCGTGCGGGGACGGTAGCGAGGGCGTGCCGGGGCGGCGAAGGTGGGGCTTTCGCGGGTGGGCGTGAGGCCATGCGGGGGCAGCGGTGGGGTGACGTTCGGTGGACGATGGAGGGGGACTTCGGGAGGCCATGGCGGGGCGGCGAAGGTGGGGGCTTTTGGGGGCGGCGGTGGGGCCATGCGAGGTCATGTGGGGCGGCGGTGGGGCGGCCGCTCGACGGGCGCTGGTGCGGGACTTCGGGGGGCGTTGGGTGGTGGTCGGCGGTCGCTGGTGCGGGGCTTCGGGAGGCCTTGCCGGGGCGGTGAGGCGGGGGCCTTTGCGGACGGCGGCGGGGCCGTGCGGGCCGTAAGCGGCGGCGGTGGGGTGGCGTTCGACGGATGGTGGTGCGGGGCTTCGGGGGGCGTTGGGTGGTGGTCGGCGGTCGCTGGTGCGGGGCTTCGGGAGGGCAAGAGGGTGCGGGGGCAGGCAAGGTCGGTACGAGGTGCGAGGCGAGCGAGGTGGGCGCGGGGTGATGTCCGTGGTGGTCGCTAGGGTCGGCGCATGAGTTCTTCGCCTGCCGACCTCGTCCGTGCGTTCCACCTCGCCATGGGGCTCGACGCCCGCAGTACGCCGACCGCGGTGTCGCCGGAGCTGGCCGCCCACCGGGGTGAGCTGCTCGCCGAGGAGGCCGCTGAGGTGGCGGAGGTGTCCGTGGCGGGCCCCCTGGACCGGCTGGCGCACGAACTCGCCGACGTCGTCTACGTGGCGTACGGCACCGCCCTGGTGCACGGCATCGACCTCGACGCGGTCATCGCCGAGATCCACCGCTCCAACATGACCAAGCTGGGGCCCGACGGACGCGTGGCCCGCCGGGCCGACGGCAAGGTTCTCAAGGGGGAGCATTACGAGGCGCCGGATGTGTCCGGCGTGCTGCGGCGACAGGGGTGGGAGCCGGAGGGGGACGGTGACCTGGTGCCGAGGGAGGTGGGCTGACCCCGGTCTACCCAACGGGTTGTTCCCGGAGGGCCCGCCTCCGGGTCGCTGACTCCGCTCAGGGTTTGCCTGCCCGGCTGCCTCGGAGGGTTGACCTCGTTCGGCCCGCCGGCTGGCTGCTCCCGGGCTGCTGATGCCGTTCGGCGGGCCGCTGGGGCTGCCTCCGGGCCGACTGACTCTGCCGACATGTCCTCCGGTTGCCCAGGCCAGTTGTCCAGACTTCTCGGCCGCTTCCCTGGCGGCGCCGTTGGGCTCGCGCGCCCGGCTGTACCCGCTGACCCGTCCGGATCACGCTGCCCCGCCCGGCGGAACAGGCCGACCACCCCGCCTCAATCAACCACCGACGGCTCCCGCACGGCGGGTTCCTCACGGCGTGGGCGGGATCGACCGGACCACCGTGACGCCAGCGGTTCCGTGTAGCGGGCGGTGAGGGGGCCGAGGACGACCAGGATGAGGACGTACGCCGTGGCGAGCGGGCCCAGGGACGGTTCGATGCCGGCCGTGACCGCCAAGCCCGCGATGACGATGGAGAACTCGCCGCGGGCCACCAGTGCCCCGCCGGTCCGCCAGCGGCCCTTCTCGGAGATGCCGGCCCGGCGGGCCGCCCAGTAGCCGGTGGCGATCTTCGTTGCCGCCGTGACCAGGGCCAGCGCCAGGGCCGGCACCAACACCGGCGGAATGCTCGCCGGGTCCGTGTGCAGGCCGAAGAAGACGAAGAAGACCGCGGCGAACAGGTCCCGCAGCGGGCTGAGCAGGGTGTGCGCGCCCTCGGCCACCTCGCCGGACAACGCGATGCCGACCAGGAAGGCACCGACGGCCGCCGACACCTGGAGCTGCTGGGCGACGCCCGCCACCAGGATCGTCAGCCCCAGCACCACCAGGAGCAGCTTCTCGGGGTCGTCGCTCGACACGAACCGCGAGATGAGCCGGCCGTATCGGACCGCGACGAACAGCACGAGGCCCGCCGCCCCCAGCGCGATGGCCAGCGTCAGGCTTCCGGCCATCAGCCCGGCGCCCGCCACCAGCGCGGTGACGATCGGCAGGTAGACCGCCATCGCCAGGTCTTCGAGGACCAGCACGCTGAGGATCACCGGGGTTTCGCGGTTGCCGACGCGTCCCAGGTCGCCGAGGACCTTCGCGATGACGCCGGACGACGAGATCCAGGTGACGCCCGCCAGCACCACGGCGGCCACCGGGCCCCAGCCCAGCAGCAGCGCGGCCGCCGCTCCCGGCAGGGCGTTCAGGGCGGCGTCGACCAGCCCCGACGGGTAGTGCGCCTTGAGGTTCGTGACCAGGTCGCCCGCCGAGTACTCCAGGCCGAGCATCAGCAGGAGCAGGATGACGCCGATCTCGGCGCCGGTCGCGACGAACTCCTCGCTCGCGCCGAGCGGCAGCAGCCCGCCCTCGCCGAAGGCCAGCCCGGCCAGGAGGTAGAGGGGAATGGGGGAGAGGCGGAAACGGGCGGCGAACCGGCCTAGCAGGCCGAGGCCGAGGATGATGGAACCGAACTCGATCAACAGGACCGCGGAGTGCACCGGTCGCCTCACTCCCGCCCGAGTATCGCCGCGGCGGCGTCGACGCCCTCACGGGTGCCGACGACGATGACCGTGTCCCCGCCCGCGAGCCGGAAGTCCGGCGCCGGTGACGGGATCGCCTCGGCCCGCCGCAGCACGGCGACGATCGACGCGCCCGTGTCGGTCCGCATCCGCGTCTCGCCGAGCAGGCGTCCGTTCCAGTGCGACGCGGCGGCGACCTCGATGCGCTCGGCGACCAGGCCCAGGTCGGTGGTGTAGAGCAGGCTCGCGCTGTGGTGGGAGGGCATGAGCGCGTCGATCAGCGAACCCGCCTCCGCGCCGGTCAGCCGCAGCGACTGGGCGCAGGAGTCCGGGTCGTCGGCCCGGTACACGCTCACCGTCCGGGCTCCGTCGCGGTGCGCCACCACGGACAGATGGCGGTGTTCCCGGGTCACGAGGTCGTACTGGACCCCGATTCCCGGCAGCGGCGTCGCCCTCAGGCGCGGTGCAGACACGTTTCTTCCCCTCACGGTCGGTGATCGCGTGTACCGGATTGGCATGCTGCCATCGCCCCGTACGGTGGCGACATGGGTGGCGTCACGGATATACGCGAGCGGGGAGACAGCCCGAAGCTGGTATGGCGGACATCGGGAGAGAGGGGCGGGAACAGAAACGTGTCGCTGTTCTGGCGGATCTTCTCGCTCAACGCCGCCGGTCTGGTCGTGGCCGCCGCGCTGCTGCTGGGCCCGGTCACCGTCTCGACCCCCGTGACCGCGGCCGAGGCGGTCGTCGTGGTCGTCGGCCTCGCCCTGCTGCTCGCCGCCAACGCGCTGGTCCTGCGCATCGGTCTCGCCCCGCTGAAGCGGCTGGGCGGTGCCATGGCCGCCGCCGACCTGCTGCGACCCGGGGCCCGCGCGACCGTCGCCGGTCCCGCGGAGGCGACCGAGCTCATCACGACGTACAACACCATGCTCGACCGGCTGGAGGCCGAGCGCGCCGCCGGAGCCGCCCGGGCCCTGTCCGCGCAGGAGCGTGAACGCCATCGCATCGCGCGCGAGCTGCACGACGAGGTCGGCCAGACCCTGACCGCCGTTCTTCTCCAGCTCAAACGCGTCGCCGACCGGGCCCCGGAGGAGCTGCGCGAGGAGGTCGGCCAGGCCCAGGAGGCCACCCGCGCGGGCCTCGACGAGATCCGCCGCATCGCCCGCCGTCTGCGCCCCGGTGTGCTGGAGGAACTCGGTCTCGCCAGCGCCCTGCGCTCGCTCGCCGGAGAGTTCAGCGTGCACGGCCTGACGGTGCGCCACCACGTCCCCGGCGGACTGCCGCCCCTGACCGAGGAGTCCGAACTCGTGCTCTACCGGGTGGCCCAGGAGGGCCTCACCAACACCGCCCGGCACTCCGCCGCCGACCGCGCCGAGCTCCGGCTCCAGCCGCTCGCGGACGGCGTCGAACTCCTCGTACGCGACAACGGCAGGGGGCTGGGAGACGCCACGGAAGGGGCCGGGCTGCGGGGGATGCGGGAGCGGGCGCTGCTCATCGGGGCGGAGCTGAGTCTGACGGCGGCGCCGGGTGGGGGAACGGACGTACGACTGCTCGTCCGGGGGAGCCGATGACCCCCGTTCGTGTACTGCTCGCCGACGACCACACCCTCGTACGACGGGGCGTACGGCTGATCCTCGACAGCGAGGAGGATCTGACGGTCGTGGCGGAGGCCGGGGACGGGGCCGAGGCCGTCGAGCTGGCACGCGCGCGTGACGTGGATCTGGCCGTCCTCGACATCGCCATGCCCCGGATGACCGGGCTCCAGGCGGCCCGGGAGCTGTCGCGGAGACTGCCCGACCTGCGCATCCTGATCCTCACCATGTACGACAACGAGCAGTACTTCTTCGAGGCTCTCAAGGCCGGGGCCAGCGGTTATGTGCTCAAGTCCGTCGCCGACCGGGACCTGGTGGCGGCCTGCCGGAGTGCCGTACGCGACGAGCCGTTCGTCTACCCGGGCGCGGAACGCGCTCTTGTACGGTCGTATCTGGACCGCCTGCACCGGGGCGACGCGCTGCCCGCGCGGGCCGTCACCGAGCGCGAGGAGGAGATCCTCAAGCTCGTCGCCGAGGGGCACACCTCGAAGGAGATCGGCGAGCTGCTGTTCATCAGCACGAAGACGGTCGAGCGGCACCGCGCGAACCTGCTGGCCAAGCTCGGCATGCGGGACCGGCTGGAGCTGACCCGGTACGCGATCCGCGCGGGGCTGATCGAACCGTGAGCACCCGTCAGTAGCGCTGCGCCTTCGCGACCACCGCGGTCAGCTGGGGCTCGGCCGGCGCGGTGCTGATCGCGAGCGGCTGGGCCTTGCCGCCCGGCTTGAGGTCCTCCGCGCCGACGTACCGGGTCTGGACGACCTTGCCGTCGGGGTCACGGAAGTCGACCTGGACGGCGTAGGAGGCGGTCTTGTCCGTGCTGTTGGTGATGTTCACGACCAGGGCGAGCAGGCCGGCGGTCTCGGAACGGGGCTTGCCGGTGAGGGAGACGTCGGCGGTGGCGTTGCCCTTGCCGTCGACGTCCTTCAGCGCGTCCTTGGCCGCCTCGTTGGCGCGCTCGGTCTCCGCGTCCACCGAGGCCAGCCAGGCAGACGCCCGTGCGGAGGCCCGCGCGGAGGCCGACGAGGCGGCTGCCGAGACCGACTCCTTGACGGACTCCTTGACGGAGGCGAGGGCGGACGGGGCGGACCCGGAGAACGACGCCGTGTCGGCCGCTGAAGCGCTGGACGTGGAGCCGTCGTCGCTGTCCGAACTGCACGAGACGAGCGACGCCGCGCCCAGCGCAGCCAGGACGACGCCGGCGATCGCGGTCGCGGTCCGACGCCGTTGCGTGGGATGTGACATGAGATCCTCTCGGCGGCAGTTGTCACGATTCGTTCCCATCCTGCG
The DNA here is from genome assembly GCA_013361925.1 of Streptomyces sp. Taxonomy (GTDB): domain Bacteria; phylum Actinomycetota; class Actinomycetes; order Streptomycetales; family Streptomycetaceae; genus Streptomyces. The sequence continues at coordinate 5,805 of JABFXD010001053.1, forward strand.
GGCGAGCGGACGGCCCGGCCACTTCGACAGGCCCTAATGGCTCGCGCTACCGGTCGGCGTTGAGCGCGTCCACGGCCCCGCGCGCGTCGCCGATCGTCGTGTAGTCGACGGCGACGAAGTTCACCGGCCGGCCCCGCGCCCGCTCGCACTTCTCGACCCGGTCGAGGACGAAGTCACGGGCGTTGACCTCGCCCGCGTCCAGCCGGCTGCCGCCGCCCGCGGTGATGAAGTGGTTGAGCAGGAACAGGCGTTTGCCGGTGCCGCCCCGATGGGGCACACAGCTCATCTGGTCGGGGCGCTGGAAGGAGAAGGGCGTCTCCATGCCGTAGCGGTAGAAGTTGCGGTACCACGCGGCCGGGCCGTCGGCCTGCTCGGCGAAGACGACCAGCCGTCGGCCGCTGTGGATCATCTCGCCCAGCGTCGGCCAGGGCGCCGCCGGATCCTCGTCCGGCGTGAAGACGAGGTCGGTCAGCCCGGCCCGCGCGAACGCCTCCGCGGTCTCCTCGCCCGAGATCGCGTCCTGCACGATCAGGGTCAGCACCTCGGTCGGATGGTCGCGCATCCAGTCGCCGATCTCGCGCAGCTCCGGTACCAGCGCGATCGCCCCGGCCCGGCACACGGCATGACACAGCCACAGCCCCTCCCGGGGCGGGTTGACCCGGTTGACGACGTTGGCGATCAGCGCCCGCTGCTCGGCCGAGAAGTCGGAGTCGTTCAACCGCGCGGTGATCTCGTCGGGACGCTCCCACCGGTAGGTGTCGATCTGGAGGCCGCGCACGCCGTCGTCCAGCTGCGTGGTGATGGCCGGATCCTGGAGCGGGCCGATGAACCGGTCGACGGTGGTCGACATGGCGTTGTGCGAGGTAAGAAAGGCCACCTCGTCGTACGGCCGGTCGCACAACCGCACGCTGCCCTCGCACCGGCGGGGCGCGGAGGGCGCGGCGAGCGGCACCAGCACGAGACCGGCGAGCGCGAGGGCGCTCGCGCCGGTCGCCAGCGGACGGACGTACGCCGTCGCCGTCCGCAGCCGGGGCCGTACCTGCACCGCCCACCCGAATCCGGCGAGCAGCGCCCCCGCCACCAGCGGGACCAGGGCGCTGCCCAGGGCGGCGACCGTGATGTCGTCCAGGGCCGTGTCCTGGAGGTCGTCGACGAGGCGGGCGAGGCCGGTGGGCCAGCTCGCCGGCGGATCGACGAGCAGGTCACCGCCGACGAGGCGGACGAGAACGACGAACAGCGCGGTGAGCAGGCCACCGGCGGCCAGCGCCCAGCCCAGCAGCATCGGTCTGCGGCCGGGCGCGGGGGACCCGGTGAGCCACAGCACCACCAGGGCGGCGACCAGCAGCGCGGCGGCGACGGCCTCCACGATCCCGAGCCCGACCGCCGTGTAGGGATGGATCCGGTGCAGGCCGGTGAGGTCGAGGGACCGGTCGAGGTTCCAGTCGTCGCCCCCGGCGAGCGTCCGCAGCCGGGCGACCGAGGCGTGGGTGCGCTCGGACACCAACGCGGGCGCCACCGTGGCGAGCACGGTGCCGATGTCCCCGTCGCCCAGGGCCACCTCGACGTCCGCCCGCAACGCCTCGCGCCGCTCCTCGGGCAGGGCGGCGAGGATCTGCTCGGCGGCCTTGGCGGCCTGCTCCTCGGTGAGGGGGAGGGCGGGCAGCGAGGCGGGGGCGTGTCCGGCGACGACGTCCTCCAGGGCCGTCGACAGGTCCGCCGAGAACGCGTCGAAGTCCGGCTCGGCCCGGTTCTGCACGGAGGCGACGAGATCGCCGAAGTAGATCTGCGCCAGGTCGTTGACGTTGTCCAGCACCGGGCGCAGATCGACGGACAGATCGAGGGGGTCCCGGTCGCCGCGGAGGTACCCGACGACGTTGCCGATCTGCTCGTGCGTGAGCTCCCGGACCGTCTCCGGAGGCAGCACCAGCTTGATGTTGGAGGTCACCACGGCCTCCGGCACGGGCAGCCCGGCCAGCAGGTTCCGCGCCACGGCCGCCGCCTTCGGATCGACCAGGACCTGGTCGTAGAGCCGGTCGTACGCGGACTCCTCGTCCAGCACCGACCGGTAGAACCCCTCCGACACGATCGTGGCGCGCGCGGTGGCCGCCACGGCGACGATCAGCGTGCAGAGCACGGCCGCGGCGAAGGCGAGGACGCGCAGCACCCTGCGCGAGGTCACGGGTTCCATGGGGCACCTGTCCCTCATGGTGATCTCGCCCTGCGGATGCCGCACCCCGGCCGTGCCCCGGCCCCTTACGGGGCTGCGCGAGGCGTTCCCGGGACCGCCTACTCTTGAGGGATGACCATCAGCAGCGACCGGAGCCCGGCAGTGGACGTCTCAGTGCCCAAGACCTACGAAGTCCGTACCTACGGGTGCCAGATGAACGTCCACGACTCCGAGCGATTGTCCGGACTGCTGGAGGATGCCGGGTACGTGCGCGCGCCCGAGGGCTCCGACGGTGACGCCGACGTGGTGGTCTTCAACACCTGCGCGGTCCGCGAGAACGCCGACAACCGGCTGTACGGCAACCTCGGCCGCCTCGCGCCCAAGAAGACCTCGCGGCCCGGCATGCAGATCGCGGTCGGTGGATGCCTGGCGCAGAAGGACCAGGACACCATCGTGAAGAAGGCGCCCTGGGTGGACGTCGTCTTCGGCACGCACAACATCGGCAAGCTGCCGGTCCTGCTGGAACGCGCGCGCGTGCAGGAGGAGGCGCAGGTCGAGATCGCCGAGAGCCTGGAGGCGTTCCCGTCGACCCTGCCGACCCGGCGCGAGAGCGCGTACGCGGCCTGGGTGTCGATCTCCGTCGGCTGCAACAACACCTGCACCTTCTGCATCGTCCCGGCGCTGCGCGGCAAGGAGAAGGACCGCCGCACCGGCGACATCCTCGCCGAGATCGAGGCCCTGGTGTCCGAGGGCGTCTCCGAGATCACGCTGCTCGGCCAGAACGTCAACGCGTACGGCTCCGACATCGGCGACCGCGAGGCCTTCAGCAAGCTGCTGCGGGCCTGCGGGAAGATCGAGGGCCTGGAGCGGGTCCGCTTCACCTCTCCGCACCCGCGCGACTTCACGGACGACGTGATCGCGGCGATGGCGGAAACCCCGAACGTGATGCCGCAGCTGCACATGCCGCTCCAGTCCGGCTCGGACACGGTCCTGAAGGCGATGCGCCGCTCGTACCGGCAGGAGCGTTTCCTCGGGATCATCGAGAAGGTGCGCGCCGCGATGCCGGACGCCGCGATCTCGACGGACATCATCGTGGGCTTCCCCGGCGAGACCGAGGAGGACTTCGAGCAGACCATGCACACGGTCCGCGAGGCGCGCTTCACCAACGCCTTCACCTTCCAGTACTCCAAGCGCCCCGGAACCCCGGCCGCGACCATGGAGGGCCAGATCCCCAAGGAGGTCGTCCAGGCGCGCTACGAGCGTCTCGTCGCCCTCCAGGAGGAGATCTCCTGGGACGAGAACAAGAAGCAGGTCGGCCGCACCCTGGAGCTGATGGTCGCCGAGGGCGAGGGCCGCAAGGACGGCACCACCCACCGCCTCTCCGGACGCGCCCCCGACAACCGCCTGGTCCACTTCACCAAGCCGGACGAGGAAGTCCGCCCCGGTGACGTCGTGACGGTCGAGATCACCTACGCCGCCCCGCACCACCTCCTCGCCGAGGGCGACGTCCTGAACGTGCGCCGCACGCGCGCGGGAGACGCCTGGGAGAAGCGCAACGCCGCCGAGGCGGCCAAGCCGGCGGGCGTGCTGCTGGGCCTCCCGAAGATCGGCGTACCGGAGCCGCTGCCGGCGGCCACGGGCGGGTGCGCGGCGCACTGAGGGGCGGGGTTCGGCGCCGGACGGCTTTGGCGGGGTGACATGTCGGCGTGGGACGGCGTCGGCGGAGTGACGCGTCGGTGCCGGACGGCGTTACGCTGCCGATCATGCTTGTCGCCGCCGCTGTCTGCCCCTGTCCGCCCCTCCTCGTACCCGAGGTCGCCGCGGGCGCCGCGCCCGAACTGGATGCCGCGCGTGCCGCCTGCACGGACGCGCTCGGCGTGCTCGCCGCCGCCCGGCCGGACCGGCTCGTGGTGATCGGGCCCGCCGAGCAGA
>JABFXD010000645.1 GCA_013361925.1 Streptomyces sp.
GCCGTTCACATGGATGTGTTCACACCCTGGGTCGGCCCGAGGGGGATGCTCGCGGTGAGTGTGGTTCCGGTGTCGGGTGTGTGTCGCACGGTCAGGGTGCCGTCGAGGCTGGTGGCGCGTTCGGTGAGGGCGGCCAGTGCCGCGAGGTCGGTGGCTGTCACGGGTTGCGTCCCGTCGTCCGCCACGGTGATCACCAGTTCGGGGCCGTGGTTGGTGGTGACTTGGACGTGGTGGGCGTCGGCGTGGTCGAGGGCGCGTGCGACTGCTTCGGCGACGAGGAGGTATCCGTGTGTCTCGATCAGCTGGGGCAGTCGTCCGGTCAGGGTGCCGGTGACGGTCACTTGTCCGGGGTGGCGGCGGGCGAGAGCGGCGAGCGCCGCGGGCAGCCCGCCTGCGCGCAGGGCACCGGGACACAGGGCGTCGGTGACCTCCCGGACGCCCGCCAGGGCCTCCTCGGTGTCGCGTACCGCACCGTGCAGCAGCTCCGCCCCCGGGGACGACGTCGCGCCCAGTTCCTGCCGGGCCATGTTCAGCCCGAGCAGGGCTCTGACCAGGCGTTCCTGGACGTCGTACTGGAGGGCCCCGGCGTACTGGCGCTCTCGTGCGGCCTGCCGGTGGGCGAGGAGCCGGAGCGGTGCGCCGGGAGTCCGTTCGGTGAGTGGCTGGAAGAGGTACAGGGTCAGGCTCGCGTCACCGCCCGCTCCGGGCAGGGGCAGCCGGGTCCATTCCACCGGCAGGAGGGTGCCGTCGACCCGGGTGAGTGCGCCCTCGCCACGGCCGGCGTGATCCGGGACGGGCCCGGGGCGGCCGTCGTAACCCAGCAGTTCGAACGGGTCGCCGTGTCCCAGCGCTTCGGCCGCCGCCGGGTTCGCGTAGCGCACGGTGTGCGTGGCGTCCACGGCCCAGACAGGCTGTCGTACGACGTCAAAGACGCTTCCCCAGGCTTCGAGGACGCTCCCCCAGCCGTCGGCGATCGACGTCATCGCGCATGTCCTTCCCCCCGGTCCGGCGGCTCGCCCGCCGCACTCACCGCTGGGACGACTCTGGCAGGCGATTCTCGGCCACGCATACGTCATTTGACTCGGCTGCTGGAGTCGCTGCTCCAGCGCCCTCACACCGTCGGGGGCACGGTGGGTGTGAACAGGCCGCGAAGGTCGGCGTCGAAGAGTCTGTCCTTGGCGACGAAGGACTCGATGCCCGCGCGCTGGAGTTCCTCGGGTGACCAGAACGACTGGTCGGTGGAGGTCAGCACGATCCGCGGCCGGTCGCTCTGCGGTGTCTCCTGTGCCAGCCGGCGTGCCACGCTCAGTCCGTCGGTGTCGGGCAGGTGCAGATCGAGGAGCAGTCCGTCGGGGCGGTGCGTCCGCACCGCGGCCAGCGCCGAGGCGCCGTCCTGGGACTCCGCCACGACATGCAGGCCACGTGCCGTCAGCAGCGTCGTGGCGATGCGGCGGAACCCAGGGTCGTCGTCAACGACGACGATGTTGATGGACATGCCTTCAGCATGCCGAACCCCCTCACCACCGGACCATAGGGGGAGCCCTACGCTTTGTGTAATGCGCAGGCAAGGTCGGTCCTGCGCTCGCGGCGACCGTGGGGGAAACCCCACCCGGGGCGGCGGCAGACGTCGGGCGCGGTGGCCGACGGGATCGGGGTGTGGCTCGCGGTGATCTGCGGCTCGCTGGTGAGCCAGCACGGTCCCGCCACCCCAGGAGCGTCCGACGCCGACGCGCTGCGCGCCGCCGCACTGAGGGCCGTGAAGCATCAGGACGCGGCGTCCTTCCAGCGGCTGTTCGCCCCCGGCACGGCTGGTTCCGGCTAGGGCCTGTCCGGCGGATCAAGTCGCAGGAAAGCTGCGGCGCCTCATCGACGCAGGTGAGCGGGGTCTGGTGCGTTGGACTGCAAGGCGGAGGAGGGCGGCGACGCGGAGCGTCGGCAACCGACGACAACGCCGCAGGCCGACGTGCCAGAGCCCGCGTCTGCGGCATGATCCGCCGGACAGGCCCTAGGCGCAGGGGTACTTCGCCGAGCTCTTCGCCGTCCCCGCCGACGGTGTCCGTCTGGAGCTGGAGCGCCGCGACGACCTGCGGTTTCTCGTACTGCGCGGCCACCAGGCCGACGGTGGGGCCCTGTGCGGCGCCTGGGTCGTCCAGCGCTCCGGCGGTCGCAGCGTCCTCAGCGCCGTACCGCCGATCATCGATCCGTGCGGCGCCGGGCTCGCGAGGGCGGGAGACGTCACGACGCGGGCCGACAGGACGCCTGATGAGGACCGGCGTCCGTCCTGCCCGGCCGGGCACCGGCGCGC
>JABFXD010000399.1 GCA_013361925.1 Streptomyces sp.
GCGTTCGCGCACGCCTACGCGACCCGTTGGCTGGCCCGCTCCCGCTACGCCCTCAACCGGCCGGCGAAGGGGGCCCTGCCCGAGCGCTGGGACCGGGAGAACGGGCTGCGTCCCTGGCTGGCCCGGGCCCACGACCAGCATGCCGAGGGCTTCGACGAGGAGCAGGTGGCCCTGCCCAGTCGTGACGAACTCATCGACTCCACACTTCAGTTGGCGCCCCTCATCATGATCGACGGTGGCTGGCTGCAGGGGTTCACGGACTACCGGCTCGCCGCGTCCCGCGCCGGACACTTCCTGTTCCGCACCTACTGGGACGAGCTGGGCAACGGGGAGCCGGAGCTCAACCACCCCCGGATCTACCGTGCGTTGCTGCGCCAGATGGGGATCGATCTGCCGCCCACCGCCTCGCCCGAGTTCATCGCCTGGCCCCAACTGCGCGACGAGGCCTTCGCCATGCCGGTGTTCTGGCTGAGCGTCTCCCGGTTCCCGGAGGAGTTCATGCCGGAGATCCTCGGGCTCAACCTGGCGATGGAGCTGTCCGGGGTCGGCGGCAGCTACCGCGATGCCCGGGTGGCGTTGCGGCACCACGGTTTCAGCACCCAGTTCGTCGATCTCCACAACACGATCGACAACGTGGCCACCGGTCATTCGGCGTGGGCGGCCGACGCGATCGACAGCCATCTCAACGAACTGCCCGCGCGCCCCGGCCCCGGCGGAGAGGCCGAGGTCTGGGAGCGCGTCCGGATCGGCCAGCGCTCACTCAACCCGCCCGCCGGCCGGGCCGCCGCACTGTACGCCGCGCTGCGCACCGTACGCCGCACCCCGCCCCTCGTGCGCCTCGCGTCCGCCTCCCACTGACCCGCCTCCACTGACACCGAGGAGTTCGGTCCATGGCATCTGATGCCCCCGTCACCACCGTCCTGGGTCTGTCCGCGTACTACCACGACAGCGCGGCTGCCGTGGTCGACGGCGGCGGGATCGTCGCCGCCGCTCAGGAGGAGCGGTTCAGCCGACGCCGCCACGACCCGTCCTTCCCCGAACTCGCCGTCCGCTACTGCCTGGACGAGGCGGGTCTCGCCCTCGCCGACCTCGACGCCGTCGCGTACTACGAGCGCTCGGACCTCAAGTTCCGGCGGGTGCTGGCGACTTACCTCGGTACGGCGCCGCGTTCCTGGAGCTCGTTCCGGGAGGTGATGCCCGACTGGCTGAGCTGGAAGCGGCGCGCGCCGGACACGGTCCGGGAGCGGCTGGGCGCGCTGTTCGCCGGTCCGGTCCCCGAGATCAGGGCCTTCGGGCACCACGAGTCGCACGCCGCGTCCGCCTATCTGCCCAGTCCCTACGAGACCGCGGCCGTCCTGTGCGTCGACGGGGTGGGCGAGTGGACGACCACGTCGATCTGGCACGGCGTGGCCGGGGAGGTCGTGCCGGTCGCCGAGCTGTCCTTCCCGCACTCCCTCGGGATGCTCTACTCGGCGTTCACCTATTTCTGCGGCTTCAAGGTCGACTCCGGCGAGTACAAGCTCATGGGCCTCGCCCCCTACGGGCGGCCCGTCCACGCCGACCTGATCCGGGAGCATCTGGTCGACATCAAGGACGACGGCTCCTTCCGCCTCGACCTGCGTCGATTCGCCTTCCAGTACGGCCAGGTCATGACGGGGCGCGGCTTCGAGGAGCTGTTCGGCGGTCCGCGCCGGGAGCCGGAGAGCCCGCTCACCCAGCGGGAGTTCGACCTGGCCGCGTCCGTGCAGGCCGTCACCGAGGAGATCATGCTGAAGCTGGCGCGGACGGCGCGCCGGCTCACCCGGGAGAGCCGGCTGTGCCTGGCGGGCGGGGTGGCACTCAACTGCGTCGCCAACGGCAAGCTCGCCGAGGCCGGGATCTTCGACGAACTGTGGGTCCAGCCGGCGGCCGGTGACGCGGGCGGTGCCCTCGGGGCCGCGCTGCTGGCCCAGCGGGGACCGGCGCGGGCCCGGAGCCACACCCGCACGGGCCGCGACGCGATGCGCGCCTCCCGCCTCGGCCCCCGGTTCGACGACGACCGGATCCAGGCCTATCTGGACGCCTCCGCCATCCCGCACCGCCGGCTCGGCCCCGAGGAGCTCAGCCGCGCGGTGGCCGGGCAGCTCGCCGAGGGCAAGGTCGTGGGCTGGTTCCAGGGGCGGATGGAGTTCGGGCCGCGGGCGCTCGGCTCCCGGTCCATCCTCGGCGACCCACGGGATCCGGCGATGCAGTCCGCGATGAACCAGAAGATCAAGTTCCGTGAGTCGTTCCGGCCGTTCGCACCCGCGGTGCTGGCCGAACGGGC
>JABFXD010000130.1 GCA_013361925.1 Streptomyces sp.
CTGGTCGGGGCGTTCGGCACGGCCCGGGTCTACGGCGCGGTGGCCGAACTGGTCGAACCGCTCAGGGACGGCCTGGTGACCCGGGTCGTGGCCCACGGCGTACGGGAGGGCGACCCCAGGGCGCTGTCCGGACTCACCCAGCAGACCGAGATCGCCCGGGACACGTTCGCGGGACTGGTCATGGTGTCGCGCTCGTTCGTGTTCACCGCGGCCGGAGCGCTGATCGGCCTGTTCTCGCTCGCCCCGCCCCTCCTCCTGGTCGTCGGGCTCCCGCTGCTCGCCGGAGTGGCCCTCTTCCTGACCACGCTGCGTCCGCTGGCCCGCCGCCAGGAGGCGTTCCTGGTCGCCGACGAGGCGCTCGCCGCACGCTACGGCGCCGTCTGCCCCGGCCTGCGGGACATCACCGCGGCCGGGGCGGAGGAACGGGTCGCCGCCGACACCGGGCACCACATCGACGCCGAGCGGCGGGCCGCGACCTCGCTGGCCCGCTGGGGTATCCTGCGGGTGGCCGCGCTGACCATCGGCGGCGAACTCCCCATCGTGCTCCTGCTGTTGGCGGCCCCCTGGCTGCTCGGCCACGGCGTCACGCCGGGGGCCCTGGTCGGCGCGCTGTCCTACGTCACCCAGTCGCTCCTGCCCGCCCTGCGCAACCTCGTCCACGGCCTGGGCACCAGCGGCTCACGGCTGGCGGTGGTGCTGCGCCGACTGGTCCACGAGGACGGCACGGCGTCCGCCACCCCGACGGGCCGCCTGCGGCGCCCCGCCGAAGATCCGCCGCCCGGCCTCCCCGCCCTCACCCTCAAGTCGGTCACCTTCTCCTACGGCCCCGCCGCGGCCCCCGTCGTCGACGGCCTCGACCTCGAACTCCGCCCCGGTGCCCATCTCGCCGTCGTCGGCCCGAGCGGCATCGGCAAGTCCACGCTCACCGCGCTCGTCGCCGGGGTGCTGGAGCCCGGCAGTGGCGTGATCCGGGTGTGCGGGTACCCGGTGCCCGGGGCCGAGGCCGCGGCCCGCCGGGTCCTGGTCCCGCAGGAGGCCTACGTGCACTCCGGCACCCTCGCCGAGAACCTCGGGCTGCTGCGCCCCGACCCGGTGCCCGAGGCGGAGTTGCTCGCGGCGGCCGAGGCGGTGGGTCTTCTGCCGCTGCTGGAGGCGCTCGGCGGCCCCGCCGCCACGGTCGACCCGGCGGCGCTCTCCGCGGGCGAGCGGCAGCTGATCGCCCTCACCCGGGCCCATCTGTCGTACGCCCCGCTCGTCCTCCTGGACGAGGCGACCTGTCATCTCGACCCGCGTGCCGAGGAACGCGCGGAGCGGGCCTTCGCGGACCGGCCCGGGGGCACGCTGGTGGTCGTCGCGCACCGGATCAGCTCGGCGCGACGGGCCGACCGGATCCTGGTGATGGACGGGCGGACGACGGAGTACGGAACACATGACGCGCTGCTGGAGCGATCGGCGCTCTACCGCGACCTCGTCGGGAGCTGGTCGCCGGAGCCGTCACAGCCAGCCCTCTCCCTGGGAGATCCGGATCGCGTCGATGCGGTTGCGGGCGCCGGTCTTGCGGGTGATGGCCGCCATGTAGTTGCGCACCGTCCCGTGGGACAGGTGCAGGCTTCCGGCGATCTCCGCGACGGAGGCCCCCTCGGCGGCGAGGGATAACACGCTCAGCTCGCGACGGGTCAGCGGCATCTCGGCGGCCTTGAGGAAGCCGAAGCCGAGCGAGTCGTCGACGAAACGTTTTCCTTCGGCGACGCGGCGGATTCCGCGGACCAGGCGGTCCGGCGAGCCCTCCTTGTCGACGTAGCCGAGCGCCCCCGCCTCCACGGCCCGTTTCAGCAGGCCGGGGCGGTTCGCGCTGGCGAGCACGAGGAGCCGTGGCGAGGGTGCCCCGGCCGATCTCGCGTCGAGCTCACCGAGCGGTGGGATGCCGTAACTGTCCGAGCACTCCAGGTCGGCCGCGCAGACGTCCGGCCGCAGGGTTCGCAGCCGGCCCGGCGCGCTGCGCCACGGGGCGTCTTCCACCCCCAGGTCCGGTTCCCTGCGTAACCACTCCGCCAGGACCGACCTGACCAGACACTCGTCGTGCACCAGAAGAACCCGGATCACTGCCCGTCCCCTCGCGTTGCCGTTCGCCGGTTCCATGGGTGAGAAGCGACTGCCCCATTGTTCGCGTCCCGCACCTTCCCCGGGCGCGAAGAACCGGCCATCAGGTTGCGCGGGGGCGCACTGACGGCTCCCGTACGCCGTGCCGCGCTTCGAATGGAGGGGCATGGGGTGAGGGGGACGGGGTATAGGGCGGGGCGG
>JABFXD010000791.1 GCA_013361925.1 Streptomyces sp.
GCTTCTGACAGTCTCTTCACCCCCTGAGGACCGAGGTCGCACGGTCCCCGTGGAACCGGACGGCCGCCCGTGGCTGGGGAGCGCGGGTGCCGTCGCGGGGACCGGTGCGATCTCGCACCGAGGGCCGGTCGGGCGGAGTGGGGCCGCCCGGCCGGCCTTCGTAACGTGTGTTCACCGGTACGGGCTCATGGAGCCCGCGCTGGAGAGGGATTTCGCGGCGCACGCCACCCGACGGGGCGGGGCCTACGAGGTCCGCCCGTCGCCCTCGGACTCCTCCTGGGCCCGCACGTTCGGGGTGATGGCCTCGCCCGCCTCGCCCCGGCGCCGGCGCTGGGCCTCGGAGTCGTGGGTGCGGCGTTCCGTCTCCTCGAACTCCCGCAGGACTTCCTCCACCGCGGTCTCGGGATGCTTCTTGTCGTGGGTCATCACGGTGTCCTTTCTCAGTTCGTCGCCGCCGCGATGCGCAGCGGCACGAGGTCCTGGTCCCCGGGCCCCTCGGCGCGGCGGCTGACACCCGCCCACCAGGAGGGGCCCTCCTCGATATGACGCAGCAGGACGCCCTCGCGGATCGCCCACGGGCAGATACCGACGGTCCTGATGCCGGTGAGCTTCAGTGCCGTGTGCGCGACCACCGCGCCGGCCAGGCTCTGGGCGGCGCGGGGTGCCGAGATGCCGGGGAGCCGGGCGCGTTCGACGGTGGGCAGGGTGGCGAGGCGGGTGATCGCGGCCTTCAGGTCCGAGCGGTGCAACTGCCGCTCCACGAACGGCCCGTGCCGTCCAGGCGGTGCCCCGCACAGCCGGCCCAGCTGTTGGAACGTACGGGAGGTGACCACCGCCGTGTGCGGTCCCTCCCAGCGGATTCGGGCCGCCACGTCCCGCAGTTGATGCCGGACCCGGCGCCGCAGCGCCCGCAGCAGCTCCGGGGAGGGCGGATCCTCGCCGGAGAGGAACTCATGGGTGAGCCGGCCCGCGCCCAGCGGCAGCGAGGCCACGAAATCCGGTAACCGTCCCCGCCCGAAGGCCACTTCGAGGGAACCGCCGCCGATGTCCAGCAGGGCCAGCGGCCCCGACCGCCACCCCATCCAGCGCCGCGCACCCAGGAAGGTGAGCTCCGCCTCCAGCTCGCCCGGCATCGTGCACAGTTCGACCCCCGTGCGGGTCCGTACCGCACGCAGCACGGCCCGGCAGTTGGGCGCACTGCGCACCACCGCCGTGGCGAAGGCCAGCGGCGGCGCCGAGCCCCACTCGGTCGCCGTCCGGTCCGCCTCGGCCACGGCGGTGACGAGTCTGTCGACCGCCTCCGCCGGCACCGGGCCGCCCGGCTCGACCTGTTCCGACAGTCGTAGCCGCCACTTCGCGGTGTGCACCGGCAGCGGAACCCCGCCCTCGGCGTCCGCGACCACCAGCCGGACCGTGTTCGACCCCACATCCACCACGCTCATTCGCATGGACCGGTGAGTACCCGCTTCGGGGCCCTCCGTCACCGCGGCCGGGTGTGATGCGCGGCAACCGGCCAGGAATCGGCCCGCCGATGTACGCGTACCGGCGGCACGGGCAGCGCAGAGGGGCCGCCGTCTCCCTGATGACGGCGGCCCCTCGGTCCTGGGGAACTACATGTGGACGACGGGTGCGGCGTCCGGGTCCTGCTCCGGCACCCCGCGGCGGTAGAGCAGGAAGGCGATCAGCGTGCCGGCGGCGAAGAGGCCCGCCGACCACCAGAAGGCGGTGGTGTAGCTCTCGATGGTGGCCTGGGCCTGCACGAGCTTGTTGCTCGGGTCCTTGCCGGCCAGGTAGTCGGTCGCGGCGCTCGCGGCCAGGGTGTTGAGCAGCGCCGTACCGATCGAACCGCCCACCTGCTGCATGGCGTTGACGGTGGCGGAGGCGACACCGGCGTCCTCGGCCGCGACTCCGCCCGTGGCCAGCTGCATCGCGGGCGGCATGACCAGACCGAGGCCGAAACCGACCACGATCAGCTGCGGCAGCACGGCGCTCGTGTAGGACGACGCGACCCCGATGCCGGTCAGCCAGGCCATACCGACGGCGGCGATGCCGAAGCCCAGCGGGATGACGGCCTTCGGGCCCATCCGCGGCACCAGCTTGGTCGTGCCGAGCTGGGCGCCCACCATCAGCGCGGCGACCATCGGCAGGAACGCGACACCGGTCTTCGTCGGGCTGAAGCCCAGGTTGAGCTGGAGGTAGTAGGTGAGGAAGAGGAACACACCGAACATGCCGCCGCCGGAGATCAGTACGGCGAGGAAGGAGGCGGCGCGGTTGCGGTCGAGCAGGATGCGCAACGGCAGCAGCGGGTGCGCGGCCTTGGTCTGCCACCAGGCGAAGGCCACGAGGAGCACACCGCCGGCGATCAGGAAGCCCCAGGTGGCGGGCGAGTTCCAGTCGTGGGTCTCGGCGTTGGAGAAGCCGTAGACCAGGGAGAACAGACCGGCGGCGACCAGGACCGTGCCCGGCACGTCCAGCTTGGAGTTTCCGGCGTCACGGTGGTTGTGCAGCAGCATCCAGCCGCCGGCGAAGGCGACCACGGCGATGACGACGTTGACGTAGAGGGTCCAGCGCCAGTCGAGTGCGTCGGTCAGGACGCCGCCGAGCAGCAGACCCACCGCGCCGCCCGCGCCGGCGATGGCGCCGTAGACACTGAAGGCCTTGGCGCGCTCCTTGGCGTCGGTGAACGTCGTGTTCAGGAGGGAGAGCGCGGCGGGCGCGAGGAGTGCGCCGAAGGCGCCCTGGAGAGCACGGGCGGTGACCAGCATCTCGAAGTTGGTCGCGGCACCGCCGAGCGCCGAGACCGCGGCGAAGCCGACGACACCGATCAGGAAGGCCGTCTTGCGGCCGAAGAGGTCGGCGATCCGGCCGCCCAGCAGCAGGAGGGAGGCGAAGGCCAGGGCGTAGGCGGTGACGATCCACTGCCGGTTGCCGTCGGAGAACCCGAGGTCGGCCTGGGCCGAGGGAAGGGCGATGTTCACGATGGTGGCGTCGAGTACCACCATCAGCTGCGCGAGGGCGATGACGCCGAGGATCCACCACCGCTTGGTGGAGGCGGCCTCGGGCGACGCCTCGACCGCGCCCGCCTGGGCGCTGTCGGTCAGGGTCTTCTGGGACATGGCGGAACCACTCCAGGGAAGTCGTTCGGAGTTTACGAAGCCGTAAACGAAACTGTTTCGTACACATCGAGGTTAGAGCACTTCCAGCGAAACGGCAACGTTTCGTTGGGGAGGGGGGTCGAGTGTGATCAGCAGCACGTTCGCGGACGATCGCCCCCCGAACCTTGCATGCCTTGACCGGCATATAACCGCAGAGGCATATTGGAGGCATGTCCGATGCCGCGCTCTGGGCCGCCCTCGCCGACCCCCACCGGCGGGCCATCGTCGCGCTGCTCCTGGAGCGGCCGAGGCCCGTCGGGGAGATCGTGGAGGCATGCGGCCTGAGCCAGCCGAGCACCTCCAAGCATCTGAGAGTGCTCAAAGACGCCGGTCTGGTCCGGGTCAGACAGGACGCGCAACGCCGTGTCTACGCCCTCGAACCGGCCCCGATCGCCGCCCTCGACGCCTGGCTCGCCCCGTACCGCAGGCTGTGGAACAGCAGCCTGGACGTGCTGGGGCAACGCCTGGACGACGCTGAGGAACCGCCCCCTTCGAAGGACTGATCCCCATGTCCGCAGACCTCACCGGCACCTGTCTGACCCTGGACGACGGCCGCCCCGCCGTCCGCTTCAGCCGCGCCTACGACCATCCGATCGACCGCGTCTGGCAGTTCGTGACCGACGCCGACGAACTCGCCCACTGGTTCCCGTCCCGCGCCGAGATCGACCTGCGCCCCGGCGGCGAGGTGAGGTTCAGCGGCGACCCCAACATGCCGGAATCCACGGGCCGGGTCCTCGCCGTCGACGCGCCCCACCACCTCTCCTTCGCGTGGGGCGACGACGAACTGCGCTTCGACCTGGAGGAGTTGGGCGACAAGAGCACCCGCTTCACACTCACCAACGTGCTCAGCGAGGCGAACACCGCCGCCCGCAACGGCGCCGGCTGGGAGGTCTGCCTGGCCGCGCTGGAGCGGCACGCCGACGGCTCGTCCGGGAGCCAGGTGCCCTGGAAGGAGTTCTACGACGGCTATCTCGCCGCCGGTGTTCCCTCCGGCGCCCCCGTTCCGGGCCTCGACTGAACCCGCGCTACGCCATCTGCCGCCGCACCAGCTCGTGCAGCCGCCCGTTCGTGTCCGCGAGCAGCTGCGCGGGCGGGCCCTGCTGGGCGACCTTGCCGTCCTCCATCACGATCACCCGGTCGGCGTCCAGCACCGTCGACAGGCGGTGCGCGATGACGATTCGAGTGGCGTTGAGGGCCTTGGTGGACTCGATGACCGTGCGCTGCGTCTCGTTGTCCAGGGCGCTGGTCGCCTCGTCGAAGAACAGGATGCGCGGGCGACGGATCAACGCCTGGGCGATCATGAGCCGTTGACGCTGGCCACCGGAGACGGCACCGCTGCCGGAGACGATGGTGTGCAGGCCCATCGGCATCCGCTGGATGTCCTCCGCGAGCCCCGCCATCTGCGCCGCCGCCATCACCTCCTCCGGCGTGTAGGGCTCGGTGCCGCAGATGACGTCCATGATCGAGCCGGTGAACGGCTGGGCGTGCTGGAGCACCACTCCGCACTGCCGGCGCACCGCCGACTGATCCAGCGCCGCCAGGTCCTGGCCGTCGTACAGCACACTCCCCGAGACCGGCGGGTCGAAGCCGATCAGCAGCCGGAGCAGCGTCGACTTGCCGCAGCCGCTCGGGCCGACGATCGCCACGAACTCGCCGGGACGGATGTCGAAGGACACGTCGTCGAGGATGAGCGGGCCGTCGTCCGAGTAGCGGAAGGACAGCCGGCGTGCCTCGATCCCGCCGGACAGCGGGCCCGGCCGGGTGCTCGCCGTGCGGACCTCCGGGGTCGCCTCCAGGACCGGCTTGATCTCCTCGAAGAGCGGCAGCGCGCCCACCGCCGACACGAACGCGCCGGTCAGCTGGGTCACCGACGTCAGCACCATCGTCACCGAGGTGTTGAAGGTGAGGAACGCCGCCGCCGACATCGAGCCGCGCGCCGGGCCCGCCAGCAGCATGAACATCAGCAGCGTGCAGACCGGCAGGTAGACCGCGCCCAGCACCGTGGTGAGGTTCTTGATCCGGCCCACCTTCTGCTGGAGCTCACGGCTGCGGGCGAACTCCGAGGCCCAGGCCGCGTACGCGTAGTTCTCGGCCGCCGCGACCCGCAGCTTGGGCAGTCCGCGCAGGGTCTGGAAGGCCTGGTTGTTCAGCTTGTTGCCGAGCACCACCAGGCGTCGCTGCCAGCGCACCTGCCACAGTCCGAGCCCCAGGAACACCCCGGCGATCACGACGAGCATGCCGATCGCCGCGAACGCCATCGGCACGCTGTACCAGAACAGCAGCCCCAGGTTCATCGCGCCGACCGTCACCGACTGGGCGACCACGGGCCCGACTCCGGCCAGCAGGCGGCGGATCGAGCTGATGCCCATCGCCGCGCTCGCCAGCTCACCCGTCGAGCGCTCGGTGAAGAACTTCGTCGGCAGCCGCAACAGCCGGTCCCACACGGCCGGTTGGAGGGTCGCCTCGATACGGCCCTCCAGACGCAGGATCGTCAGGTTCTGCAACAGCATGAAGGTCGCGGCGACGAGACTGCTGACCATCACCGCGAGACAGACCTGGACGATCAGATGCGTCTGGGCCTTCGGCACGAACTCGCCGAGCACCCGCCCGGTGGCGATCGGCACGATCGCGCCGATCGCCACCGTGACCAGGCCGCTGAGCAGCAGGTTCGTCAGGTCGCCGCCCATGTGCTGCATGCTGAACCGCAGCAGCCGGAGCGGGCTGAGCGCACGGTCGGGCAGCGGACGGTAGAACATCACCGCGCGCGGCTCGAACTCCTCCGCGTTGGCCTTCTCGATCGGCGTCTCCCGGCCCGTCGCCGGATGCACCGCCACATAGCCGCCGCGTCGCCACAGCAGCGCGACCGGCGCCCCGGACAGTGCCCGATGCCCCACCAGCGGACCGACGTTGTCCCGCCACCAGGTGCCGTCGAGCCGCACGGCCCGGGCGCGTACCCGGGAGGCGAGCGCGATCTGCTCGACCGGGTCGAGCCGGTCGCTGCCCGTGCCGGACTGCGCCGGATCGGCCAGCGTGATCCCGGCCGCCCGGGCGACCACCTTGCAGGCGGCATACGAGGCGTCCGCGTCGGCGGCCGTGGCGCGCTTGCCCGAGGACTTGCCGATGGACGCGAGGAGCGTCCGGTCGGCCTGCGCGCGGACGGCCTCACCGGCCTTGATGCCTTCGGCCGTGCGGTGCTCGTGGGTGCGCTCCACCTGCTCGATCCAGCGGTCGAGCGTGGTGAGCAGCCGGTACTGCTGGTCGACCATGCTCTGCCACACCGCCGGGTCCATCAGCAGATCGGCGGCGGCCTCCGCCCCGTACAGCGAGCCGTACTGCACACTGCCCGGCGGCACCTGCATCCAGAAGACGTCGTCGTCGGTGATCTCCGCGGCACGCTCGTTCGCCATCGGCGCCTGGAAGAGGATCGAGAGGCTGCGGCCGACGCCGAGGGCGAGGGCGTACTCCAGCGGGCTCGTCGTCGGCGGGACGTACTGCGGGTTGCCGTACTCGTCGTAGGACCAGGTCTGGGTGTTCGCGGGCTGGTACAGCTCGCGCAGGCCGATGCGGTGCACCACGCAGTCCCGCAACGGGCGGGCCACCAACGTGTGTTGGGGGCCCGGCGTCGGGCCGAGCAGCAGCGAGCCCGCCTCCAGGCGGCCCAGGTGATGCCAGTGGCCCTGCTGTTCGGCGTCCACCGCGAACAGGTCCACCGCGCCGGACGCCACCAGCCACAGCACCTGCGGCCCTTCGAGGTCCAGCCGGTTGTGTCCGGCGAGGTCGAACGGCGTGCCCATGGCGCCGAGGGCCTGGAGAACCAGGTCCCCTTCGGGTGCGGTCGTCATCTCAGCGCTCCCTGACCAGAGCCGCGTACGCGCCACCGCGCGCCACCAGCTCCTCGTGCCGTCCGCGTTCCACGATCGTGCCGTGCTGGAGTACGACGATCTCGTCGCTGTCGCGCACGGTGCTGAGCCGGTGCGCGATCACCACACAGGCACAGCCGCGTCTGCGGAGGTTGTCCATCACCATCTGTTCGGTCTCGGCGTCCAGCGCGCTCGTGACCTCGTCGAGGACGAGGATGCTCGGCCGCCGCACCAACGCCCTCGCGATCTCCAGGCGTTGACGCTGGCCGCCGGAGAAGTTCCGGCCGTCCTGCTCGACCCGGCTGTTGATGCCGCCGGGGCGGCGCATCACCACGTCGTAGAGCGCCGCGTCGCGCAGCGCGTCCACCACCGCGTCGTCCGGGATCGAGGGGTCCCACAGCGCCACGTTGTCGCGCACCGAGCCCTCGAAGAGGAAGACGTCCTGGTCGACGAAGGAGACGGAGGAGGCGAGGGCGCCGCGCGGAATGTCCTCCAGACGCCGGCCGTCGATGCGGATGACGCCCTCCCAGGGCGCGTACAGGCCGGATATCAGCCGGGAGACCGTCGACTTGCCGCTGCCCGAACCGCCGACCAGGGCCACCTGCTGTCCCGGGCCGACGGTGAGGTCGAAGCCGGTCAACAGGGGCTTGTCGAGCGGGTTGTAGCCGAAGGAGATGTCCTGGAGCTCGACGTGTCCGTGCAGCCGCCGGGTCGAGTCGCCGCCGCCCGGCCGGCCGTAGAGGGGGTCGGCCTGGAAGTTCTCCACGTCCTTCAGCCGGGCCACGTCGGCCGCGAAGTCCTGGATGCGCCCGGCGACGCCGTTGAGGCGGGTGATGGGCGCGGTGAAGCGGGTGACCAGGGACTGGAAGGCGACCAGGAGGCCGACCGAGATACCGCCCTCGACCGCCCGCATACCGCCGACCCACAGGATCACCGCGCTGTTGAGCGAGGCGAGCGTCGGCGCGACCACGCCCAGCCAGGCTGAGGGCACCCCGAGCCGCTGCTGCTCCTCCAGGGTGGTGGCGTGCTGCCCCGCCCACTTGCGGAAGTAACCGTCCTCGCCGCCCGTCGCCTTCATCGTCTCGATCAACTGCAGGCCCGTGTAGGCGGTGTTGGTCAACCGGGCACTGTCCGCCCGCAGTTTCGCGGTCCGGGTGGCGCGCAGGCGGATGACCACCCGCATGGCGACGATGTTCAGCAGCGCGACGCCGATGCCGACGAACGTCAACTGCGGGTCGTAGGTGTAGAGCAGGACGGCGTACAGGACGACGACCACCGCGTCCACGCCCGCCGCCGCGAGGTCACGGGCCAGCGTCTCGGCCACGGCGTCGTTGGACTGGAGGCGCTGCACCAGGTCCGCCGGGCTGCGCTGGGAGAAGAACGTCACCGGCAGCCGCAGCAGATGGCGCAGGAAGCGGGCGCTGGACAGGGTGGAGGAGATGATGCGGCCGCGCAGCAGGTTCGCCTGTTGCAGCCAGGTCAGGACGAGGGTGAGCCCCACACAGGTGCCCATCGACGCGAACAGCACGCCCAGCAGGGACGTCTGGCCCCCGATGAGGAACATGTCGATATAGGTACGGCTCAGCGCGGGCACCGCCGCGCCCACCAGCACCAGCAGCAGGCTCGCCAGCACCGCGGCCGGCATGGTGCCCGCCGTACCCCGCAGCCGGGCCGGCATCGCGCCGAGGACACCGGGCTTGCGGCCGCCCTTGGTGAAGCCGTCACCCGGCTCCATGATCAGGACGACACCGGTGAAGCTGGAGTCGAAGTCCTCCATCGGCACGAACCTGCGGCCCTTGCCGGGGTCGTTGATGTAGACCCCGCGGCGGCCGAAGCGGCGGCCCATGCCGTCGAAGACGACGTAGTGGTTGAACTCCCAGAAGAGGACCGCCGGCGCCTTGACCTCGGCGAGGGCGGCCGTGTCCATCTGCATGCCCTTGGCGGTCAGACCGTAACTGCGGGCCGCCTTCAGCAGGTTGCTGGCGCGCGAGCCGTCCCGCGAGACACCGCACGCGATGCGCAGCTCCTCCAGCGGGACGTGCTTGCCGAAATGGCCGAGGACCATCGCGAGGGAGGCGGCGCCGCACTCGACGGCCTCCATCTGGAGCACGGTGGGCGTGCGGATCGTCCTGCCCCCGCCCTTCGGCACCGGGCGCTTGGGCGGGGCGGACCGGCGGCGGCCGCGGGTCTCCTGTGCGGTGCTCACGGCAGCAGCCAATCGACGGGACGCTGGTCGGCGAGGCGGATCGAGCCCTGGGCCGCGGTCATGGAGGTGAGGGAGAACGGCGGCCCGTCCGCGGACGACCACTTGTAACCGCTCTTCGTGCCGGACGCCTTGTCCAGCTTCACCAGCACGGCCACCGGCCTGCCGTCCTTGGTGAACTGCTCGCCGAGCTGGCTGTCCCCGAGGAACGCGGAGATCTGCTGGGCCGACTGGGCCGAACGGTCCACCGACTTCACATGGCCGCGCAGCACGCCGTACTCCTGGGTGGGCACGGAGGACACCGTCAGGTCCACGGCGGCGTTCGCCGGGATCGAGGCGGCGTTCTCGGCCGGGACGTACACGGTGGCGTACAGCGGATCGGAGGTGTGCGCCACCTTCTCCACGGCGGCCACATCGGCGCCGGTCTGGATGATCTGGCCGATCGTGGCGGCGAGCGCGGTGACGCGGCCGGCGGCGACCGAGCGGACGACGGTGTCGCCCTCGGCGGTACGCACCTTCAGCACCGGGGAGTCGGCGGGCAGCCGCTCGCCCTGCTTCGCGAGCACGGCGGTGACCTGGCCCGCGACCGGGCTCTGGAGGATGTAACTGCCCTGCCCGTG
>JABFXD010000979.1 GCA_013361925.1 Streptomyces sp.
GTGGCTACCGCCCGGCCCGAACTCACCGAACACCGACGGCACTTCGGACCCGTCGAGCGTCTACGACCGGCTCCGCGCCCCAGCCGAGTGCGGGACCGCCCTCGACGGCATCCCGGCCGCGTCGGCGGACGCCGAATGGCGGGTGCTGCGCGGGCTGGCCTCCGCCTGTCTGGCCGTGCAGGGCAAGGGCGGCGCCTGGGACACGGCGGCCGAGGAGTACGCCGCCGTCGCCGGGCGAGCCGCCACCTGCAAGGGGCGTGCCGCGTACGCCGTCCTCGGCGGGCTGCTGGACTTCCACCGGCGGCACCCCGCCGCGACCGTGCGGCTGGATGCCGCTTCCTCCGGCGCACCCGCCTGCGCCTTTCGACTGGCCGGTGTCGACACGGGCGGTAACGGCGAGGCGCGGCCCGGCGAGACGGTCGCCGTCGAGCTGACCGGGGTCTACTTCGACCCCGCCGAACTGCTGCGGGACGGACGGGTGCTGATCGACGGGCGGCTGCCGGGCGGGCCGCCGACGCTCGGCGTCCAGGAGGGTGGTCGGGTGGTGCTGGACGTGGTGGTCCCCGCCCTCGATGCCGGCGGGCTGCCGAAGAAGGTCGACGTGGCAGTCCGGTTCGGCGGCGTCGAGGTGCGGGCGCAGGGCGCCTTCACCGTCGTAGCGCCTGATGGGGCCGCGACACCGGGCGGGTCAGTGACGCCACAGGGAGTGCTCCCGGTCGGCCCACTCCTTGCTGACCAGGCCCGTGCGCAGGCCGCGGCGGGCCTCCGGGTCGCCGAGGGCCATGCCGATGTGGCCCGCGAGGACGATGCCGATGGTCAGGGCCAGCCAGTCGTGGACGAAGGTCGCGCCGGTGCGCCAGCGGATCGGGGTCAGGTGGGTGAACCACATCAGCAGGCCCGTGCCGAGCATGACCAGGGTGGCGCCGGCGATCCAGGAGGCGTAGATCTTCTGCCCGGCGTTGAACTTGCCCGCGGGGCGTGACGAGGGGCGTTTGTCGCGGTGCAGGGCGGCGCGGAGCCAGCGGCGGTCGTGCGGGCCGAAGCGGTTGAGGAAGCCGAGGTCGGCGCGGAAGGCGCGGGAGACGAGGCCCGCGAGGACGGGGACGGGCAGGGCGAGGCCCGCCCACTCGTGGATACGGACCACGAGTTCGCGGCGGCCGACGAGTTCGGCGAACTCGGGGATGTAGAGACAGGCGGCGGTGGCCACGCAGACGCCCATCAGGGCGGCCGTCGTGCGGTGGACCCAGCGTTGCGCGGGTCCGAAGCGGCGGATCCTCGTCGCGGGCGGGGCGTCAGCTCGTAGGGTCATCGTCCCGTCCGTTCGAACGGCCCACCCAGGCGTCGACGTCATAGCCGCGGTCCTCCCAGTAGCCCGGCTGCACGTCCTTGGTGACGGTGATGCCGGAGAGCCACTTGGCGGACTTGTAGAAGTACATGGGGGCCACATAGAGGCGGACCGGGCCGCCGTGGGAGTGGCCGATGTCCTTGTCCTGCATGCGCAGGGCGACCAGGACGTCGGCGCGGCGGGCCTGGTCGAGGGTGAGGCTCTCGGTGTAGGTGCCGTCGAAGCAGGAGAAGCGGATCGCCGTGCCCTCGGCCCGTACTCCGGCGGTGTCGAGCAGATGGGAGAGGCGTACGCCCTCGAACGGGGTGTCCGGGACCCGCCAGCCGGTGACGCACTGGACGTCCTTGACCATCCGGGTCTGGGGCAGCGCGCGCAGGTCATTGAGGGTGTAGGTGGCCGGGCGGTCGACGAGGCCGTCGATCCTCAGGCGGTAGTTCGCGGCGTTCTTGTGGGGGACGGAGGAGGCGACCGAGTAGTAGCGGAAGCCGCCGCCGTTGGGGAGCAGCCCGGTGAGGCCGGTGGGGTCCTTGTCGGCGGCGCTGCCGAGGAAGGCCTCCAGACCGCGCTGGAGGGTGGGCGCCGCGACCACGCCGAGGGCGCCCAGGCCGAGGGTGCCGAGGAGGACGCGGCGGCCGATGGGCCGGCCTGTCGCCTCGGGTTGTTCCGGATTCACGTAGTCATTCGAACACCCGCGGACCCCGGCGGACCAGGGTTCGCGGATGCCGGTCAGCGATTCGTAAGGACTTCTTACGACGACGCCGCCTTCTCCAACTGGAACGCCTCGTTGCCCAGTCCGATGCGGGCGTGGGCCTCCGGGGAGCGGGAGCGCAGATACAGGCCCTGGGCGAGGCCGACCAGTACGGACGCGCCGATGATGCCGGGCAGGAGCCAGCTCAGGGACGAGTCGGGGCCCGCGCCGACCAGGACGTCGAAGTCCTTCACCGTGTAGCCG
>JABFXD010000797.1 GCA_013361925.1 Streptomyces sp.
GCGGCGAGGTGTTCGTCGTGGTCGCCGAGGCTGAGGGCCTTCGCCAGCGCTCCCCGCACGGACTCCTCCAGCTGCCCGAGCGGGACGCCGATGTCGTCGCCGTCGACGGGGGTGACCACCTGGCCGTCGTAGAGGAGTTGGACGCTCCATGGATAGCGGTCGCCGTACTGGATGTCGCCGATCCGTACGAGGACGTCGATTCGCGTCGCCGGCGCCTCCGTGGCCTCGGGGGCGGCGACGGTCGCGAGGGCCGTGGCGGTCGAGTGGGGCGCGTCGGTGGTTCCGAGGGGCGCGGCGGCCGGGCGGGGAGCGCCGGCGAGGTCCGCCAGAAGGGCGCGGATCGCCTCACCGACCGGCCAGTAGGCGTGCCGCTCGGCCTGTTCGGTGATCCAGCCGGCGAACGCCCGCAGGAGCCGGGCGTCCTGCCCGGCCGCGCGCCGGGCCACCTGCGCCGCGTACAGGAGTACGGCGTCGAGTTCGACGTCGGCGCTGCTGCGGCTGCCGCTGCGGTCGCGCAGGCCGTGCAGCAGGCCCGCGCCCTCACGCCAGGTCTGCGGATCGTGCAGGAGGAGCGGGGGGTGGTCCTCGCCGGTCACCGTGGCCTTGACCCGGCCGACGAGGTCGAGGACCGGGCCCGGGCCGGTGGGCGGGCGGAGTTCCGCGAAGTACCCGTAGAGGCGGACCCGCAGGGCGGGGTCGACGCCGGGGACCCCGGAGCGGTGGAGTTCGGTCTGGGCCGTGGTCCAGGCGGTGGCCGGTGACTCGGTGAAGTGCCGCAGATGGTGGCGGTCGTGCTCGCGCACCACCGTGTGCAGGACGTCACCGCCGGGCAGGTCGAACAGTTCGCGCAGGGCGGTGATGGGGACCGCGGCTCCCTCGTGCTCCCCGCGTCCCTTGTTCATGCCGATGACGGCGCCGGACCGCCGGTCGAGCACCGGCCCCCCGGACAGCCCGCCGACCGGCAGGGCACCGCTGAGCAGCAGCGCCTTGCCGTCCACGCCGCTGATCTGTCCGGTGCCGTAGCGGACGCCGAGGTCACCGGTCTCCCGCGACCAGCCGTGCAGACTGACGCTCGCGTGCAGCGCCGGCGCCCGGTCGCTCAGCCACACGCACCGCGCGTCGTCGGCTCCGCGCACCCTGACCAGGGCGATGTCCGGGAACTTCCAGGCGCCGCGACCGCCGCCGAGCGCCTCGTGGCCGGGCTTGGCGAGGATCACCTGGCCGGTGGTGGTGCCGCCCTGCCAGCTGACACCGACCGGGCCGCCCTCTCGCATCACGGCCGCTCCCCCCTCCCCCACGACATGCGCACAGGTCAACAGCCAGCCCGGTGCGACGAAGAAACCACTGCCCCAGTAGCCGTCACCGTCAGGTGCATACCCGTCACCGCACGCCACGATTCGTGCGAGCGTGGGGCGCACCATCGCCTCGAGGGAGCTCAGGGGCTCCTCGAAGGCGGTCATCCGTCGGTGGGGGGCGAGGGTTCGGGGGTGCCGCCGCTCCCCTGCCCCGGATCCTGCCCGGTGCCGTCGTGGGCGGGCTCCGTCCAGGTCAGCGACACCGTCAAGGAGGTCTGGCCGCCCGCTCCCGCGATGGCGCTCACGACCCGTCCGGCCTGCGCCGACAGTTCGATGCCGAAGGTGACGGACACCTCCACGGGTGCCGTGGTCTCCAGCCCGGCGCGCAGGGAGCGCACGACTCCGCCGACGGTGCCGGCGAGCCCGCCCGCGAGCGAGGAGATCCGCTCTCCGGCGCTGGTGTCACGGAAACCGCCCCCGTGCGACGCGGCGCCGTCCGCCGCGCCGATCCTGGCCCATACGACGGTTCCGTCGTCGAGCCTTATCCGTTCGATCCCTCCGCCCACGGCGCCCCCGTCCGTTCGCTTCCGGCTCCCCCGCATCGAGGGAAGCATCCCTGCCGCGATGGGAGGAGAAGGCTAACTCCCCGTGAAGTGGAGCGCGAGGGGGCGCAGTTGGGCGATCGTCCGTGGTCGCGGGGCGGTTCCTACTCGTCGTCCTCGTCCTCGAGACGGGCCAGCCAGGTCGCGAGCCGCTCGACCGGCACCTCGAAGTCCGGGTTGAGATCGACGAACGTCCGCAGCTGTTCGGCAAGCCACTCGAAGGTGACCTCTTCCTCGCCGCGCCGCTTCTCCAGTTCCTCGATGCCGCGGTCGGTGAAGTACATGGGGTTCTCCTGCGTACGTCTGTGTTCCGGGTTCCGTGATGCGGGTGCCGGGTTCCCTGTCTCGGGTTCCGTGGACAGCCTATGCAAGCCGCGCGGGCGAAGACGCCGGGCC
>JABFXD010000113.1 GCA_013361925.1 Streptomyces sp.
CGCTCCCACAGAGCGTTCGTCGCGTCGGTCCTAGGGAGCTGCGGCTGCCTGGTGCTGAGTGGATGCGGGCTCCTTGCGGAGGATGCGGCACCGGCGGTCGTCGGACCCGTCACTCTGGGGTTCGTCAACGGAGGGTCCACCCGGTTCCATCAGTGTCTCGAGGCGGCCGTCGAGGACACGGCGCTCAACAACAGCGCCCGGATCCACACGGCCGAGTCCCGGCAGGACGCCGCGACCGAGCTGGCCAACATCCAGGACATGATCGCCAGACATGTGGACGCGCTCATCGTGCAGACCGTCGACGTCGACGCCCTCCAGAAGGACATCGCCAAGGCCAAGAAGGCCGGCGTCCCCATCTTCCTCACCTCGGTCGTCACCGACGACACCACCGACATCCTCGGGGCCGTCGTCGTCGACCTGAAGCAGGTGGGTGCGCTCGACGCGGGCTGGATCGAGAAGGACGCCGCCGGGCAGAAGGTGAACGTCGGTGTCGTCGCCGGTGCGCCCGGTGCGGCCTCCGACCTGCTCGTCGGCGGCTTCAAGGATGCCCTGCCGGCCAACGCCACGGTGGTGGCCAACCAGCCCGGCATGTTCAGCCCGGCCAAGGCCCGGAAGGTCGCCGCGGGCATGATCGAGGCCCATCCCGACCTCGACTACGCGTTCGTCGCCAGTGAGGAGATGGCCTTCGCCGTCCGTGAGGCCTTCGACGCGGCCGGCGCGAAGGCCGTGAAGATCGTGACCGTCAACGGCACCGACGAGGGGCTGGCCGCACTGAAGGACGGACGCTTCGCGGCCACGGTCGCCAACTCAGCTGCCGACACCGGCGAGTTGGCGGTGACCAACGCCCTTGCGCTGCTCCGTGGCGAGGGCGATGTGGACAAGGTCGCCACCACCCGGGTCCGTCTGGTGACCAAGGGCACCGCCGACACGGCCCCGCTCTACTGCGACCCCGATCCCGACGCCGACTGAGCGGCCGGCACCGAGTGAGCGGTCGGCACCGACTGAGCCCCCGGCCCTGACCGGGACACGCTGGACGACGCCACCACCACGCCTACGCCGACGTCACCGCCATGCCTACGCCGACGTCACCGGCAACCCCGACGCCCGCCACGCCTGGAACCCGCCCACCAGGTCCGTGGCCCGCCCCAGGCCCAGCTGGTGCAGAGACGCGACCGCCAGGCTGGAGGCGTAGCCCTCGTTGCAGATCACGACGACCCGCAGATCGTGGCTCGTGGCCTCGGGGACGCGATGGCTGCCGCGCGGATCGAGGCGCCACTCAAGTTCGTTGCGCTCGACGACGAGGGCGCCGGGGATCACCCCGTCCCGGTCGCGCAGGGCGGCGTAGCGGATGTCCACCAGCAGCGCCTCGCCGCGCTGGGCGGCGTCGTACGCTTCCTGGGGTTCGATCCGGTCGTAGCCCTCGCGTACCCGCTCCAGCAACTCGTCGATACCGACAGGCTGTTCGGCCGACTGCACGCTCTGGCCTTCCTCTGCTCCGCTCACTGCCAGTCCTCCGGGCGCTCCACGTGCTCCAGGCGCAGGACCTGCCCGGTCCGGCTGTAGCGGCGGATCTGCGGCAGGGGCGGGTAGTAGGCGTGGACCGAGATCGCGTGCTCGTCCGGGGACTCGTTGAGCACCTCGTGGACATGGTGCTGTCCGAAGGAGCGCCCCTTGCCGGCCGGCAGTCGCCGTTCCCGGTCGACGCCCTCGGTGAGTTCCAGGGTCTTCCAGCCGTCGGCGGGCAGGCGGGCGGCCAGTGAGTTCTCCTTGAGCTCGCCGGAGGCCGCCACGAAGGCGCCGACGGACTCGGCGTGGTCGTGCCAGCCGGTGCCCGTGCCGGGCGGCCAGCCGATCAGCCAGGCCTCACTCCCGCCGGGCCCTTCCAGGCGTACCCAGGTGCGGCCCTCGGGGTCGAGCGGCAGTGAGGCGATCAGCTCGGCGTCGGCGGCCGTACGCCGTACGAAGTCGAGAAGGTCCGCCTGCGTCGGCGCCGAAAAGGCGGAAGCGGGGGTGGATGGAGCAGGGGAGACAGACACGGACACCGTCCTGAAAAGCGTTCGCGGAACGCGCGTGACGGCATC
This sequence comes from Streptomyces sp., assembly GCA_013361925.1. Lineage (GTDB taxonomy): Bacteria > Actinomycetota > Actinomycetes > Streptomycetales > Streptomycetaceae > Streptomyces. The sequence goes on from JABFXD010000113.1 coordinate 2,082, forward strand.
ACGGGCACGGCACGCGCGGGAGGAGAGGGGTGCGAATCAGCAGGACGGACGACACACGCAGCCCGCATAGCGGACCAGGTCCATATGGACCCTCCGCCACAGGCGCACACAGGTGTCGGTCATGGTGCGGAGTACAGCATGACGGTGCAGAAGGGTCAACTCACCGTCACTATGTGGAACGCACGCCAGTGCGAACGCCGCCCGGC
>JABFXD010000559.1 GCA_013361925.1 Streptomyces sp.
GGGCCGTACGGTGACCATCCTGTGCCCGTACGACGTGCGGCGCCTCGACAGCCGGGTGCTCGCCGACGCCCACGCCACCCATCCCACGGTCATCCGCGACGGCCGGTCCGCGGAGAGCGAGGCGTACGCGCCGGAGACCGTGGTCGCGCGCTACAACGAGCCGCTGGCCGCCGTGCCGGAGGTGTCGGCCGTGTGCTTCTCCTTCGACGGCGGCTCGCTGGCCGAGGCCCGCCACCGTGCCGCCGACGAGGCCGGCCGGCTGGGGCTGGCCGCGGCCCGTACGCGGGATCTGCTGCTGGTCGTCGCCGAGCTGACCACCAACAGCGTGGTGCACGGGGGTGGTCGCGGGGTGCTGCGGATGTGGGGGGAGGGCGGGACGGAGGGGGCGGTGGTGTGCGAGGTGCGGGACGCGGGGGTGCTGGCCGACCCCCTCGCGGGGCGCCGCCCGGCTCCACCGGAACGGCCCGGCGGGCGGGGGCTGCTGCTGGTGAACCTGGTGGCGGACCTGGTCCGGACCCACACCGGCGGGGCGGGGACGACCGTACGGTGCTGGTTCGGGCGCTGACCGGCGGGCACGCGGCGTCAGGCGCGGAAGACGGCCGCCATGGCCTCACCACGCCGGCGCAGGGCGGCCAGGTCCCGCCGGCGCCAGGTGCAGGAGAAGCGGGTGTCGGACGCGACGGCGTGGGGGAGGGCGGCGTCACAGGCGCGGTCGAAGGCCGCCAGGCGGGGGAGGACCTCGGCGGGCAGACGGGCGGCCGCCGGGTCCGGCAGAGGCCCCGGGGCGGCATGGAAGCGGTCGTCGACGGGCGGCAGGCCCGCGGCGTGACGGACACCGGCCAGCTCCAGACAGGCCAGGGCGCGATGCCAGTCGTAGCGGAACCAGAACGGCAGCTGTTCGGGGAGCGGTTGATGGGCGAGCCGCAGCCGGATCAGATGGGCGGGGTCCGCGGGGTCGCCCTCGTCGGCGGACAGGAGCAGTGAGTAGACGGACTCCTCGGTCGCGACCAGGGCGTCGCCCGGCATCTCCGGATTGGACAGGGCGTCGAGCTGTCTGGAGGCCGACCGGGCGGCCGGGCCGTCGTTGCCGAACTGCGCCAGATTGCACCGGCACTTGGCCAGCTGCCAGGGCGTGACCGGCTCCTCCCGCGTCGACTCGACCAGCTCCGCCCACCGCCCCGCCTCCTCGCGCCGGCCGAGCTGAAGGCAGAAGTAGCAGGCGGCGGAGGCGGCATGGGACGAGTAGGTCCGCGGGCCCGGCCCCTCCCGGCCGGCCCAGCACCGCTCCGCGGCGTCCAGCGCGTCGGCCCAGTTCCCCCGGTTGGCGAACAGCGCGCTCCTGAAGTAGCGGGTCCTGGAGCCCTCGGCACCCCAGGCGCCGACCGCCAGTTCGGCCATGACCTCCATCTCGCGGTCCAGGTCGCCGACCGGCAGCTCCTCGTCGATGGCGTGCATCAGGAACACGGTGTGCAGCCAGTACCGGCCCTCGGCGTCGTGCAGGTACTCCAGTTGCTGCCGCGCCTCCAGGAGCAGCCGGATGCCGCGGTCCGGATCGGCCGAGTAGGACCAGGCGTCGGCGGCCCCCCGGAGCGCGTCGAACGCCGCCTGCTTGTCGCCGAACTCCGCGGCCAGCTGGTACGCCCGCTCGTACAGCAGGCCAGCGGTCCACATGTCACCGCCGCGGTACGCGTCCCTCGCCTTGGCCATCAGGTCGGCGTACTCGTCCGGGCTCATTCGTCGCCCGCCTGCCGCACCCGGCCGATGATGATCGGAGCCAGGTCCTGGTTCTCCCGCCCGAGAAGTCTGCCCACCTCCTCGGCCTGCGCGCTGAGCCAGTCCTGAGCGGTGCGGTAGCGCGCGGCGAGCTGGTCGAGGGACTTCGCGGGCAGGACGACCGGGGCGATGAGGTCGGCGAGGCGCCGGGGCGAGATGTAGCGGGGGTGGCCGGCCCTGCCGAGCAGCTCGCGGATGTCGCCCGAGCGCCACATCGCGGCCCGCAGCGACTCCGCGAGCGAGACGTCGGCGAGCGAGTACTCGATGTACAGCATCGCCCGCAGGTCGGCCGGGAGGGCGGTGCCGTTCGTGGAAGTGCCCTCGCGCAGCAGGACGACCGGGCGGTCCCGGCGGTCGGTGAAGGCGGCGCCGAGTTCGAACATCACGTTGGGGTTGCTGTCGGTGATCTCGGCGATGAAGCCGTCGGCCGCGTCCATGAGGATCTGGACGTTGTCGAGGAGCCGGTCGGACTCCAACCGGTCGTTGGCGAGGACGAGCTCGAAACCCCAGTGGTGCTCGACCACTTCACGGCAGGCCTCGACCACGGGGCGGTAGCGGTCGGCGAACGGGGTGATCATGAAGAAGCTGCGGTGGTCGGACCGCTTCCCGTCGCTCGCCCGGTTGCGGCTCTGCACCGCCCGCAGCCGGTCGTCCAACGCCTTGCAGCGGGCCTCCAGTTCCAGCGCCTCCAGGCTGCGGCCCATCAGCTGCTGCAACTGGTCGTGGAAGGCGGTGGCCGCCTGGGCGCTGATCAACTGCCCGTTGGCCAGCACCGCGCTGTGGTACAGCGCCCGCATCAGCTTCCTGACCTCGACGTCGGCGGTGCCCTGGTGTGCGGCGAGGCGCTGCACCAAATCGTTGCGGGCGTTGATGGTCAGCCGCTGTCCGGTGCCACGCATCATGCGCTGGACCGCCTCGGCCATCTCCCGTGTCCCGGGGGAGGCGTTGGGGTCGAGAAGCACTTCCTCGGCCTTGATCTGGGCCTCAGTCCGCGCGTCCGTCCGCAGCACCGCCGCGATGTCCGGGGGCTCGAACTCCCGGGCCTCGGTGCGGATGGCGTGGCCCTGGGGAGTGCGCAGCACCGCGCTCATCCGGTCGGCGAGCTTCTGTACCGCCACGCTGTCCTCCCCGCCGGCCGGCCGGAAGATGGCGTCGCCGGACGGGGCGTCCTCCCGGTCGATGTGGACCAGCCGCAGATTGACGCCGGGCAGACCGGTGTAGGCGTCGAGGAGTTCGGGCTCGAACAGGTAACTGGCGTCCACCACCGTGGTCTTGGCCGCGTTGGCGATCTTGAAGAACTGGCGGGCGGCGTCCGCGCCGGTCACACACTGGAGTGTCTTGGTCTGATCGGGCGCGCCGGGCAGCCGGTCCAGGATCTCGGGGAGCGTGCGCAGGGCGACACCGGTGCCGGTGTTCTCCAGCGGATCGCTCACGCTGTCGTCGCCGGGCTCGTCCGGGAGCCGGTTGGTCCGCCACAGCAGCAGGTCGGCGAACTTCGCGAAGAACTCCTCGTAGTAGTAGCTGGCCGCGGCGAAGCTCATCCGGTGGTAGCGGGCGATCCCGGCGAACCGCTCCCGCTGGGAGTCGCGGAGCCGTTCGAGGTGCTCGATGACGAGGTTGCCGAGCGCGTCGCGCAGGGCCGCCCACTGGTCGTCCCGCAGATAGTTGTCGCGGGCCGCCGTGGGCGTCAGGTCCGGGGTGTTGATCACGCCGTTCACGAACCGGGCCCACTGGGGCAGGATGTCCGGCTGGTCCTCGCACAGGAACATCCGGCGCTGGAACACCTGGATCTTGCGGGGCTGGTCGACGGTGTAGAAGCGGTCGCGGGTGATGTAGAGGACGCCCTCCGCCTTCACCTCCCCGCGCAACTGGACCGGGATGACCTCCAGCACCCGGTCGTTGAGCGTGCGCTCCACGTAGTACCGCAGGTCGTAGCTGAGCTCCTCCGGGGTGAGGCCGCCCTTCTCCCACGGCATGTGCATGGTGTTCTCGGGCTCGCGCGAGCCGTTGAGGTGGATCGGCGTGGTGAGCATGTCGGCGTAGCGCCGGATCAGCGCGCGGACCTCGGCCTCCTGGATGATGCCGCGGTCCTCGACGCCCGCGAGGGAGACGGTCACGGTGGTGCCCGGTGCCGCGACCTCGTGCTCGGTCAGCCGGTACTCCTTGCTGCCCTCGTTCTCCCACAGCCAGCCGGTGTCCTCGCCCACCTTCCGGGTCGTCACCCGCACCTTGGAGGCCACCACGAACGCGGCCAGGAACCCGATGCCGAACTGGCCGATCAGGGTGTCGTCCTGCTCGCGCTCCTGCTTGGTGAGGCTCTTGCCGACGTTGGACAGATATTTGACGAGGTCGCTCTCGTTCATGCCGATGCCCGTGTCCCGGACGGTGATCTCCAGGTCCTGCGGCCGGGTCTCCACGTCGATCCGGCCGGCCACCCCGTCGGCCCAGGCCCGCTTGCGGATCCCGTCATGCGCGTTCTGGATCAGTTCGCGAATGAACACCTTCTTCTCGCTGTAGAGGTTGTTCGCGATCATCTGGATGAGACCTTCGAAGTCGAACGACATCTCAGGCATGGGCGACCTCCCCCGTCGACCCCAAATCGGCGCGCCGAAAGGGGTATTCGGAAGGGTATCGCCGGATCTTCAGCCGGGGGAGGGGTTCACAGCGGCGCCTGCCAGGTGACGGTCGTCCCCGCGCCTCCGTCGTCATGTACGGTCAGCCGCACCCCGTCCCGCCCGTCCGGCAGCACCGCGGTGGCGTCCACGGCGACCTCGATCCGGGACACGCCCGACCGGCGCGAGGCCTCGGCGAGGGCCCGCCGCAGGGCGGTCAGCAGCTGCCCGGCGACCTGCTCGGGGACCCGGCTCTCCACAGCCCCCGTGAACCGGACCGACGGCGCGAACCCCAGCACGGCCGCCGCCCCCGCCGTCTCCCGCAGGACCCTGCCCCGGAAGGTGGTCGGGGCGTCGGCGGGCGGCTGCTGGAGCGCGAAGATGGTCGTCCGCACCTCCTGGATGGTCGACTGAAGCTCGTCGACGGCCTTGCCCAGCGCCTCCTGGACGTCCTCCGCCCCGCTCCGCCGCTGTGTCGACTCCAGCATCATCCCGGTGGCGAACAGCCGCTGGACGACCAGGTCGTGCAGATCGCGGGCGATGCGGTCGCGGTCCTCGAAGACGGCGAGGAGCTCACGGCCGTGCTGGGCGTCCGCGAGGACGAGGGCGAGGGCGGCCTGGGAGGCGAACTGGACGGCCAGCAGGCGTTCGACGGAGGTGTACGGGCGGTCGCCGCGCCGGCGCGGGAGGGCCAGGGTGCCGATCAGCCGGCCCTCGGCCTGGAGCGGCAGCATCATGCTGGGCCCGAAACGGTGCCGTACATGGGTCGTCATCCGGGGGTCGGTCGCCGAGTCGTCGACGAACACCGGCTCCCCGCCCAGGAGTTGCCTCAGGACCGGGCTGCCGGGGGCGATCGTGGTGCCGACGATGTCACCGGGATCGCCGTACGTCGAGGCGGTCACGATCTCCATGCCGCCCGCCTCGGTGGGCTGGAGGATGACGCCTGCGGCGGCGTCGGCGAGGATGCGGGCGCGTTCGGCGACGGTCGTCAGGGCGTCGGCCGCCGGCTCGTCGCTCAGCAGCGCCGTCGTGACCGCCGCGGCGCCCTCGATCCACCGCTCCCGCTGCCGGGCCGCCTCGTACAGGCGGGCGTTGCCGATCGCGATGCCGGCCTGGGTGGCGAGGACGTGGAGCAGCTGCTCGTCCTCCGCGGTGAACGACTTCTTCCCGGCGAGATGCAGGGTCCCGAACTCCTCGTCCTGGACCCGGATCGGCACGGTGACCGCCGCCGTCTCCGGCATCACGCCGCCCGGGGTGCGCATCTCCAGGAGCCCGTCCTGGCCCGGGTCGGCCGTCCCGAGCGCCGCGTACCGGGCGCCGGTGAGCTCGGCGGCGGCGTCCACGATGTGCTGGAGGGTGGTGCGCAGTTCGAGGTCGGTGCCGACGCTGAGGACGGCCTCCAGAAGGGGCGGGAGGGGATCCTCACCGGTCAACGCGGCGCCCCGGCCTCAGTCGGTGATCGGGTCCAGCGCCAGCGGCTCGATCCGGCCCTCCAGCATCGCGCCCAGGCCCTCCACCGCGCACACCTCGGGGCGTTCCGCGATGTGCACCGGCATGCCGGTCGCCTGGCGCAGCATCTGGTCGAAGCCGGGGAGCAGGGCGCTGCCGCCGACCATCATGATGCCGCGGTCGGCGAGGTCGGCCACCAGGTCGGGCGGGCAGTCCCGCAGCACCTTGCCGATGCCGTCCAGGACGGCCGTGAGCGGGGTCTGGATCGCGTCGCGGACGGCGGCGGTGTCGACCTGGACGGAACGGGCGAGGCCGGTGGCGACGTCACGGCCGTGGATCTCGGTGGAGGCGGGCCCGGACGCGGTCAGACCGTTCCCGGACAGCGCGAGCTGGAGCGGTCGTACGGACTGACTCGGCAGCATCAGCTCGTGCTGGTGGCGCAGGTGCTGCACGATCGCGTGGTCCACGGCCTCGCCGCCGACGGGGATGCGGACGGCGTTCACGATCGAGCCGAGGGAGAGCACGGCGACCTGGGTGGCCGCCGCGCCGCAGACCAGCACCATGGTGGCCTCGGGCCGCTCCACGGGCAGTCCGCAGCCCACCGCGGCGGCGATGAGGGTGTCCACCAGTTCCACACGGCGGGCACCCAGGCCGACCAGGGTCTCGATGGCGGCACGCTGGGCGAGCGGGTCCGCGTCGTGCGGGGTGCACGCGGCGGCGCGCAGGATCGGCTTGCGGCGCAGCGAGCGGCGGATCTTGTCGCCGAGCAGGTGCCGCAGCATGCGCTGCGCCATCTCGATGTCGACGACCGTGCCGCCGGAGACGGGGCGGACGACGCGGATGTAGTCGGGGGTGCGGCCCGTCATCTTCTCCGCGAAGTCACCGACCGCGATCAGCGCGCCGGTGCGGGTGTTCACGGCGGCGACGGACGGCTGGTCGACGACGAGCCCGGCGCCCTTCACGTACACCCGCGTCCTCGCCGCGCCCAGGTCGACGGCGAAGTGGCAGCGGCGCAGCTGCTCCAGACTGGCGGTCATGGCAGGTCCTCCCGAGAGCACAGACCGGGGGCGCGCCGGGTGGCGGGCCTCACTGGCATCGTCTGGGGGGCGGGGGTGGGGCGCCTTTTGGAGGGGGCTGTGTGGGGCGCGGCTGAATGGGGGGTTTTGCGGCTTATGTCCCATGTAAGTATCGAATAAGGGCTGGCTGGGACCCGGCGCCTACCCGTCGTCGCGGATGACGCCCAGCTCCGTCAGGTCCTGGGGGCGGATGCGGAGTTGGTTCGCCGTCGGTTCGACCTCGGTGGCCGGGCGCTTGAGGATGGCCGCCGCCAGTTCCGGGGCGATCACCGAGAAGTAGCTGTCCGGCGTCGCCCAGGTGTGGCCCGGCGCCGCCAGGGCCAGGGCGCCGCCCGAGCCGCCCTCGCCGATCAGCAGCGTGGTGAGGGGGGTGCGGGCGGCGGCGACCGTCAGGAACAGGTCCGCGATCGCCGCGCCCGCGCCCTGGCGCTCGGCCTCCGCGTCATTGGCGGCGCCGGGCGTGTCCACCAGCGTCAGCACCGGGATGCCGAGCCGGTCCGCCAGCCGGATCAGCCGGGTGGCCGTGCGGTAGCCCGCCGGGCGGGTCGCCGTCCCCGTCTGCGCCGCGTAGGCGACCGTACGGCCGTCCCGCTCGCCGAAGCCGCAGAGCATCCCGGGATCGGTGCCGCCGCACCGGTCACCGGAGAGGGGCAGGCGGTGCGTGAAGTAGGCGTCCAGGTAGGCCGTGGCCCGGGGGCGTCGCGGTGAACGGGCGCGGCGGACCGCCTCCCAGCCGGTCGCGGGCAGCTCCGTCGTGCCGAGCGGGGCGGGTACCGGCGCCGGATCGTCGCTCGGCCGGGTCAGCAGCCGCAGCCAGCGGCCCAGCGTCTCCCGGAGCCTCCCCGGCTCCACCACGGCGTCGGCGGCGCCCGCCGCGACCTGCGCCTGCGCCGTGTACGCCGCCGGGTCCGCGTCCGCCGGGCGGACCCGGGAGCCCGCGAAGCCGACCTGGGCGCCGGGCAGCGCGAGGATCACGTCGGCACCCGCGCCGAGGGTGGCCCAGCCGCCGCCCGTGGTGGGGTCGCGCAGGACGGCGATCTGCGGCAGGCCCGCCTCGCGGGTGAGCGCCGACTGGCGTGCCACCCGCTGGAGTTGGGTCAGCGCGAGCATGCCCTCCTGCATCCGGCTGCCGCCCGTCGCGACCAACGGGACCACGGGGAGGCGGTGTTCGCGGGCGTGCCGGTACGCCGCCTCCAGCCGGTCGCCGGTGCGCACGCCCAGCGATCCGCCGAGGAAGCCGAACTCGAACGCGATCAGCACGGCCCGGGTGCCCTCGATGTCTCCCGTCCCGCACACGACCGACTCCTCCTCGCCGGTGCGCTCGGCGGCTCGGGTCCGCGAGTCGCCGTAGCCCGCCCAGCCGAGCGGGCCGTCCGGTGGGCCTGATTCCCCCGCCGGGTACGGGAGTTCGGTGAAGTCGTCGGTCACCAGGGCCAGGGCCTCGCGGGCGGAGAGGCGCTCAGGCATGCAGGGCCCGCTTCATGATCTTCCCCATGTCGTTGCGGGGCAGGGCGTCCAGGAGGTGGAGGACGCGGGGGCGCTTGTGCGGGGCGAGGCGACGGGCGACGTGGTCGGCCAACTCGTCGAGGGAGGGCGGGGATTGGTGGTCCGTCGGGACGATCCAGGCGACGATCCGCTCACCCAGGTCCGCGTCCGGCTCGCCGGTCACCGCCGCCTCCCGTACCCCCGGATGCTCCAGGAGCGCGTTCTCGATCTCACCCGCCCCGATCTTGTAACCCCCGCTCTTGATCAGGTCGGTGGCCTTGCGGCCGACGATCCGGACGTACCCGTCGGGATCGCGCACCGCCATGTCGCCGGTACGGAACCAGCCGTCGGATGTGAAGGCGGCGGCCGTCGCGTCGGGGCGGTTGAGGTACTCGGTGAACAGGTTCGTTCCCCGCACCTGGATCTCGCCCACCGTCTCACCGTCGTACGACGTGATCGGCGCCCCGTCCTCCTCCACGAGCCGCAGCTCCACGCCCGGCAGCGGCACGCCGACGGTGCCCGCGCGCGCCTCCCCGTCCGCGCGCACGCTGGTGTTCATCAGGGTCTCCGTCATGCCGTACCGCTCGATCACCCGGCGGCCGGTCGCGGCCGTGATGCGCTCGTGGTCGTGCACGGGGAGGGCGGCCGAGCCCGAGACCAGGAGGCGGGCACCGGCCAGCGCCTTCGCCAACTCGGGGTCCTCGGGGAGGTCCTGGGCGATCCGGTGGTACATCGTCGGCACCCCGAACAGCATCGTCGCGCCGGCGTTCAGCTCACGTGCCACGCCCTCCGTGGAGAAGCGGCCCAGGTGGCGCACCGCGCCGCCGCGCCGCAGCGGGCCCAGGGTGCCCAGCACCAGGCCGTGCACATGGAACAGCGGCAGCCCGTGCACCAGCACGTCCTCGCCGGTCCACCCCCAGGCGTCCGCGAGCGCGTCCAGCGTGGCGGCGATCGCCCGGCGCGGGATGACGGCGCCCTTGGGCGGGCCGGTGGTGCCGGAGGTGTAGACGACGAGGGCGGGGGTCTCGGCGGAGACGTCCGGGCGCGGGAAGGTGTCGGCCGCGGTGGGCTGCGTCGAGACGTCCAGGCGGTCCAAGTGGCCCAGTGCGGGCGGGAGTTCGTCGCCGGGTGCGGTCAGGACCAGCGTCGGTGCGCTGTCGGACAGGATGTGCCCGAGCTCCTTCTCCCCGGACCTGGGGTTGAGCGGTACGGCGGCGACACCGGCCTCCAGCGCCGCCACCACCGCCACCGCGGTCTCCAGCGACGGAGTCGCCCAGACGGCCACTCTGCCCGCCCCGGTGATCCGCTCCGCGAGGGCACCGGTGGCGGCGGCGAGCTCGCCGTACGTCAGGGAACGGTCGCCGAACCGCAGGGCGGGACCGTCGGTCCGGGC
>JABFXD010000148.1 GCA_013361925.1 Streptomyces sp.
ACGAGGTAGCTCGAGCAGGCCGATTCCGCGGACGGGAACGACCCCGAGCAGCCGACGACGGTGAGCTTCATGAAGCAGAAACCTCCGCTGGCGGGATGAAAAGAGGTGGGTGCGTCGGGGGTCGTGCGGTCCGTCGAGCGTAAGGCGCAAAACTCCCTGTCGCTCCTCCGCCAAGGGCTGTTGTGGGCGAACTCACCTGTGCGGCGCTGCCATCCGAGGTACGTCACGTTCAACCGTTCGAGGCTTCGAGGCGATGCCGCACGACCGGGTCGCGGTCGGAACGTGCGTGCGAAGGGCGCGCGGTGGGGATCGGGCGCCGGTAACGTCGTGCTTATGGACACGTCCTGGTGGCTGGCGCTCGCGGCGGTGGTGTTGCTCGCGTTGGTGGCCACGCTCGTCGACGGGTGGGGGCGGGGGCGCCGGCCGGCGGGGCGGCGTTCGCGGCCACCCGGGCGGCCCGGGACGCGGGGTGCCGCGCGGCCGCGGCCCGCGGAGATCTGGTGGGCGATCGTGCCCTACGAGGACGGGCCGGGGGCGAAGGACCGGCCGTGTCTGGTGCTGGCGGTGCACGGGCGGCGCGCGGTCGTCGCGAAGATCACCAGCAAGTACCACGACGAGCGGGCCGGAGTCATTCCGCTGCCGCCGGGTTCGGTGGGCGACTCCCACGGTCGCGCGAGCTTCCTGGAGACGGACGAGCTGCGCGAGGTACCGGTGTGGGACTTCCGGCGTCGGGTGGGGGTGGTGGACCCGGTCCTGTGGGACCAGGTCCGTCACCTGGCGAGTTAGCGCCTACGCCCAGAGCTGGCCCTGGAGCGTCTCGATCGCTTCCTCCGTCGTCGCGGCCGTGTACACGCCCGTCGACAGGTACTTCCAGCCGCCGTCGGCCACGACGAAGACGATGTCGGCCGTCTCCCCCGCCTTCACCGCCTTGTTGCCGACGCCGATCGCGGCGTGCAGCGCGGCGCCCGTGGAGACGCCCGCGAAGATGCCCTCCTGCTGCAACAGCTCGCGCGTACGCGTCACCGCGTCGGCCGAGCCGACCGAGAAGCGGGTGGTCAGGACGGAGGCGTCGTAGAGCTCGGGTACGAAGCCCTCGTCGAGGTTGCGCAGCCCGTACACCAGGTCGTCGTAGCGCGGCTCGGCGGCGACGATCCGCACGTCCGGCTTGTGCTCACGCAGGTAGCGGCCGACGCCCATCAGGGTGCCGGTGGTGCCGAGGCCCGCCACGAAGTGGGTGATGGAGGGGAGGTCGGTGAGGATCTCCGGGCCGGTCGTGGCGTAGTGGGCGCCCGCGTTGTCCGGGTTGCCGTACTGGTAGAGCATCACCCAGTCGGGGTGCTCGGCGGAGAGCTCCTTGGCGACGCGCACGGCGGTGTTGGAGCCGCCCGCGGCCGGCGAGGAGATGATCTCGGCGCCCCACATGCCGAGCAGGTCACGGCGTTCCTGCGAGGTGTTCTCGGGCATGACGCAGACGATGCGGTAGCCCTTGAGCTTCGCCGCCATGGCCAGCGAGATGCCCGTGTTGCCGCTCGTCGGCTCCAGGATGGTGCAGCCCGGCGTGAGGCGGCCGTCCTTCTCCGCCTGCTCGATCATGTGCAGGGCGGGCCGGTCCTTGACCGAGCCGGTGGGGTTGCGGTCCTCCAGCTTGGCCCAGATGCGGACGTCCTCGGACGGCGACAGCCGCGGCAGGCGCACCAGGGGGGTGTTGCCGACCGCGGCGAGCGGGGAGTCGTAACGCATCGAGGATCAGGCCATGCCGCCGGCCACGGCCGGCAGGATCGTGACGTTGTCGCCGTCGGTGAGCTTGGTGTTGATGCCGTCGAGGAAGCGGACGTCCTCGTCGTTGAGGTAGACGTTGACGAAGCGGCGCAGCTCGCCGCCGTCCACGATGCGGGCCTGGATGCCGGTGTGCCGGGTCTCGAGGTCGGTGAAGAGCTCGGCGAGAGTGTCCCCGGCGCCCTCCACGGCCTTCTGACCGTCGGTGTACGTGCGGAGGATGGTCGGGATGCGGACCTCGATGGCCATGGTTGCGGGCTCCTGTCGGATGCGGTCTGGAGTGGGGCGGCGCGCGGCAGCGCAGAACAGCGGAGGTGAGTGGCGCCGCGGCTCACGGCCGTACGGCGGCAGGGAGCAGCGTCAACAGATGGCGCTGGCGAGCCTGCACAGGTCGACGTGCAGCCGCGCCACGAGCAGCATGCCCGGCGTCTTCTCGCTCACGTCGTGGGAAACCATGCGGTCATCGTATCGATTCCCGGTCCGGGTCCCGGAGTGTGATCCCACATG
>JABFXD010000750.1 GCA_013361925.1 Streptomyces sp.
CCCGGCCGGCCGCCTCGTCGAACTCGCGCGGACGGCGCACGAGGCACGCGCCTTCGCCGAGGAGTCCGAGGCCGAACTGGCCGAGGCGCGGACCGTGCGGGCCGAGGCCGACGAGGTCGCCGCCGAGGCCACGCAGGTGCGCGACGAGCGGCAGGAGGCCGCGCAGAAGGCGCGGCGGGCCGCCGACGCCCTCGCCGGGCTGGCCTTCCGGCTGCGGGAGCGGGCCGGCTGGCAGGTCAAACTCCGTGAACTGGCCGACGAGGCCACCGAGTCGGAAGCCCGCGCCCAGACCTGCCTGGAGCGGGCCCGCGCCGCCGACGAGGACCGGCGCGGCGCCCAGCGGGCCGCCGACGACGCCCGACGCACCGCACGTGCGCTGCGCTCCGAGCGCTCCGAGATCGCGGGCGCCCCCGACGACGTACCGGACAGTGACCCGGACGCGCCGAAGACGTCCCTGCCCGCCCTCCGCGAGGCCTACCGCGCCGCCTCCCAGGTCTACGAGAAGGTCGGCGTCGGCGCCGATCTGCGCGCCGAGCAGGCGCGGGCGGAGAGCGACGAGAGCGCCGCCCTGGCCGAGCTGAACCGGCTGAGCAACAAGGTCCGCACGCGCGCCGAGCAGCTCCTCCAGTCGCCCGACGGCTCCGACGGGCCGTCCCGGCAGGCCGCCGCGGCCCGCGCCGAGGAGCTCGTGCAGCTCCTGGAGACGCGGATGTCCAGCGCGAGCGAGCAACTCGGCCGACTGCGCGGTGAGGCGGAGCGGCACGCGCCCGAGGACGGCGAGGCCCACACCGAGCTGGCGGAGGAACTCCAGCCACGCGACGCCGACCACGCGCAGGCGCTGCTGCGCACGGCCACCGCAGAACTCGCCTCCCGCACCGAGGCCTTGACGCAGGCCCGGGAGGCGCACACCGAGCTTCTCGACGCCCATCGCGCCGCCGAGGACGCCGCCGGCGGCTTCGACGAGATCGCCGCGATGCTCCGCGACCTGCTGCGCGAACACGTCTCGGAGGAGGAGCAGGACGAGGCCGAGGCCTACCCGGGAAGCACCGAGGAGGCCAGGCAGTCCGCCGCCGAGGCCCGCCGGTCGCTGCGCGGTTGCGCCGCCGACCTGTCCGCCGCGGAAGGTGCCGTGCGTGAGGCGAGCGATGTCCTCGTCCGGCACGCCAACTCCACGCGCTACGAGCAGGTCCGTACCCCCGCCCGCCAGCAGATCCGCGAGCTGCCCGCCTCCGCGCTGCCGGAGCACGCGCAGAAGTGGGCCGATGCCTTCGCTCCCCGACTCCGTGTCCTCACCGACGAGTTGGCGCAGCTGGAGCGGAACCGGGACTCCATCGTCGACCGGCTGAGGGGGCTGGTCGAGTCGGCGCTCGCGACCCTGCGGTCCGCTCAGCGGCTGTCCCGGCTGCCCGAGGGCCTCGGCGAGTGGTCCGGGCAGGAGTTCCTGCGGATCCGCTTCGAGGAACCCGACCAGGCGACGCTGACCGAGCGGCTCGGTGACGTCATCGACGAGGCGACGCGCGCGGCGGTGAAGAAGAACTCCGACCTGCGGCGCGACGGCATGTCCCTGCTGCTGCGGGGCGTCGGCGCGGCCCTTGAGCCCAAGGGCGTCGCCGTGGAGATCCTCAAGCCGGACGCGGTGCTGCGCGCCGAGCGGGTGCCGGTCGGGCAGATGGGCGACGTGTTCTCCGGCGGTCAGCTGCTCACCGCGGCCATCGCCCTGTACTGCACGATGGCCGCGCTGCGCTCCAACGACCGGGGCCGCGACAAGCACCGGCACGCGGGCACGCTGTTCCTCGACAACCCCATCGGGCGCGCCAACGCCACCTATCTGCTGGAGCTCCAGCGGGCCGTCTCCCGCGCCCTCGGTGTCCAACTCCTGTACACCACGGGCCTGTTCGACACGACGGCCCTCGCAGAGTTCCCGCTGGTCATCCGCTTGCGCAACGACGCCGACCTCCGGGCCGGGCTGAAGTACATCAGTGTGGAGGAACACCTCCGTCCGGGGCTTCCGCAGCAGGCGGAGGGCGAGGAGGCGGTGCACAGCGAGATCACGGCGACGCGCATGTTCAAGCGACCGGCGTCGAGCGCGTCGTAGCGGCACGGCGGGCGGTGTGAGAGTTGCTTGCCCCGCCCCGAACCGAGCGCACGGCTGTGAGGGCTGCCTTGCCGCCCCGACGCGCGCTCAGGGGGTGAGTAGCTGCCTCGCCGCCCCGACCCGCGCTCAGGGGTGTGAGAGCTGCCCCGCCCCGCCCCGGCGGCGTATCCGCGCCTGTGCGCGCTCGG
>JABFXD010000735.1 GCA_013361925.1 Streptomyces sp.
AACGGTGCGCGGTGCCACACCGGCCGGCGGCGAATTCAGGCAGCGACTGCGGCACTTCCGGACCCGCGCCGGGCTCAGCCAGGAGGCGCTCTCCGAGGCAGCCGGAATCAGCGTCAGAGCACTGGCCGACATGGAACGCGGACGCACCCTCGGCCCGCAGCGCCGCACGATCCAGGCCCTCGCTCAAGCCCTGGAGCTGACCGACGACGACGCGGCGGGGCTGGAGAAGGCCGCCGCGCTGGGCCGTCCACGTCCCCGCGCCGCCGAGGACCCGGCCGGGCCCCACACCCTGGCCCTGCCGCGCGACATCCGGGACTTCACCGCGCGGGGCCCGGCACTCGCCCGACTGCTGGAGCTGGCAGCAGACCTCGGAGACGGGGAACCCGGTGATGTCGAGCCCGCGGCCTCCGCGGTTTCCGTGATCACCGGTCAACCCGGGCTCGGGAAAACGGCGTTCGCCGTCCACGCCGCGTATCGCCTCGCCCCGCACTTCCCCGACGGACAGTTCGCTCTGGACCTGCGCGGCATGGACGCCGAGCCGACACCGCCCAGGGACGCGCTGGCCCGGCTCCTCGGCGCGCTGGGCATCGCCGACGCCGCGCTGCCCAACGGCCTCGACGAGCGTGCCGCCCTGTGGCGTTCACTGCTCAGTGACCGCCGGGTGCTGCTGCTCCTCGACAACGCCGTCGACGAGGAGCAGGTCTTCCCCCTGCTGCCCAGCACCGGCCCGTCACTGACGCTGGTCACCAGCCGTCACTCGTTGGCGGGTCTGGGGTCCGTCCACCGCACCGACCTGGCACTGCTGCGCCGCGAGGAGGCGGTGGAACTCCTCACCCGTATCCTCGGACCGCAACGCGTCCAGGCCGAGGCCCAGGCGGCCCGCGACCTCGCCGACCTGTGCGGGCACCTGCCCTTGGCGGTCCGCATCGCCGGTCAACGCCTCCTCAGCCGGCCGCACGAGCACCTCACCAAACTCGCCACCCGCCTGGCCGCCGAAGGGCGCCGCCTCGACGGCCTCCAGGCCGGAAGCCTGCAAGTGCGTGCCGCCTTCGCCCTCTCCTACCGTCAACTCCCGCCCGACACCCGGACGTTCCTGCGCCGCGCCGCGCTGGCCGCAGGACCCGACTTCGGTCCCGAGACCGGCGCCCTGCTGGCCGGGCTCTCCTACGACCAGGCCGTGGCCTGCGCCGAGGAACTCACCGACGCCGGACTGCTCCAGAGCGACGCCGTCGCCGAGCGCTACCGCTTCCACGATCTGCTCAGGCTCTACGCCCTCGAACAGACCGAGACGGAGGACGGCCCCGACGTCCGCGAGGCCGCCCTGGACCGTACGGCACGCTGGATGCTCAGCCGCGCCACCGCCGCCGCGCTGCACTACGAGGTCCACCAAGACCGGTCCGTGCCCGCCGGTGACCCCGATCCCGACACGGCGCCGGTCGGCAAGAGCGAGGCGCGGGCCTGGCTGGAGGCCGAACGGGCGCAGTGGCTCGCCGCGCTGCACCGGGCACACCGGTCCGGCTGGCACCGGGAGGTGCTGGACACGGCCGAGGCCATGCACTGGTTCTCCGACATGACCCAGCACTGGGAGCAGTGGGTGGAGGTGTTCACCTGCGCCAGCGACTCCGCCCGCGCACTGGACGACCGTCGACAGGAGGCGGTTCACCTCAACTACCTCGCGTGGGCCCACAATCTCTGCGCCCACGACCCCGAAGCCGCCCTGACCGCGGCCGACGCCGCGCTGGAGGCCGCCCGTGACTGCGGGGACGGCCTCCAGGAGGGCTGGGCGCTCGGCTACGGCGCGGGCGCGCTGCACCGGCAGGGCCGACCCGAGGACGCGCACGACCGGCTGCGGGAGTCGGCCCGATGCCTCGCCGCACTCGACTCCCCCGAGGCCCGGCTCGCCGAACTGACCATTCTCAACACCCTGGGCAACCTGCTGCGGCACCTCGGTCGAGCCGCCGAGGCGCTGGAGATCCACCGCCGCAGCGAGCAGATCTGCCGGACGGGGGTTCCCGGTCGTACGGCCGAGTTGGTCGCGCTGTATCACGCGGTCGCCCGACAGCAGATCGGCAACGACCTCGTGGCCCTGGAGCGTTGGCACGAGGCTGAACCATCACTGCGGCAGGCACTCGCCGACTTCGAGGCGGCACACATGCCCATCTGGGCCGAACAGGCCCGGCTGGACCTGGGGCGCGCGCTCAGCGGCAGCGGGCACCCCGAGGCCTGGCAGACGCTTCTCACCGCGCGGGACGCTCTGGCAGCGCTGAAGAGCCCCCTCCACAGCGAGGCCTCGGCTGCTCTGGCCGCACTGAGCCAGCCCGCCGACGCGCACGCACGCAGAATCGACGAGGCTCAGTGCTCGCAGAGGGAGAACTCGCGTTCGTAGAGCTGCTCGTTGTGCTCGTCGACGAAGAACTTGCGTTCCCGCATGAGCTCGTCGCGGTATTCCTTGGCCTGTTCCAGGGTCATGGTCGAGGAGTCGGACCACGGCTGCTGCGCTGGTACATCGGATGTCGAGACGATTCTTTGTGATGGGTCGACCAGGAAGAACACGAGGATCTTGCGGTATCCCGGGCGGGTCGGATCCGCGAGGCGGAACGAACCGACGCGGTGTTGCAGGATGTTGGGGAAGGCAAGGCAGCGGCCCGCGGGGGTCGACGCCGATCCCAGCACCTGGTTCAGCGCGCCCTCGTTCTCCAGGCCGTAGACCTCTCGCACACCGTTGTCGTCGCTCTGTTCGTAGTCCGGTTCGGTCAGGGCCGCACGGAAACTCAGGTGGCTCTCGGTGATGTTCTCGCTGTCCCAGTAGTAGATGCCGGTCGAGACGATCCGCTCGTTCAGCATCCCCTCGACATGCCAGGAACCACCGGGGTATTCGGGTTTGTCGGGGGTCAGATGGATGGCGGCCACCTTGACGATGACCTGAAGAGAGCGGCCGCGCAGGTCGATGCGGGCGGACTCGTCGGGCGACTCGGGCGGGGTGAAGGCAGGCGCGTCCGGGATGACCGGCCGGCGGTTCTCCCACCAGTCGTCCTGGGCTTCCCTCCATGCCTGGACGGCTTCGGCGTACGCCACATCGTCACTGTAGGAGGACTTCTCCGGGTACTCCGGCTCCGCGTCGTACCACCCGTACGGATCGGCCTCGATCCGTAGAGGGCGCGGATGACGCAGGTCCGTCAGCACGTTCTCCAGAAGGGGGCGGAAGCGAGCGAACAAGTCGGGCAGGACAGCGGCCAGTTCGCGATGTGTCTCGGGATGGACGTTGTTGACGTAGGACCGGAAGGCGACAGCGCCGTCCTCGCTGACGTCCACGTCCGTCGGCAGCCACTGGAACTTCTCCGAGAACTCGTACTTCGAGTACTGGTTCGTCGGATTGTGCCAAGCCTGCTCGGGTTCGCCGCTCACCCCTCTCACCAGACAGAACAGTGAGGGGTGGACCAGATCCAGGACGAGGCCGTCGGATCCGGGATGCCAGTCCTGTTCCGCGTCGGGAACGTCTTCCAGGGCGCGCACCGCCTCACGCAGGCGCACTCTGAGCTCGTCCTCGATGAGGGCGTCCGCATGCCACACTCCATCGACGGCGGACACCTCGATGCCGGTCGACGCGTCGCGCAGCGCGGCGTAGTGCCGCAGTTCGGCCAGCACGTAACGGACCTGTGCCTCGGTGAGGCCCTGGGCAAGCGCCTCCTGCGTCCATCTGGCGACGATGCCACCGTCGTTCATCTTCTCGAACCACCGCGGCTTCGCCCGGATCTGTGAGCTGCACTCCATCATCTGGAGTTCCCGCAGGGTTCGGGGCTCCGCGAACCCTATGGAACGGGCGGAGTGAAAGGGCAGCGGAAAAGCGGACAGGTCAGTCAACTCTCTTGGTCTTCCCGGTAGGTGAGTGGTGGCCGGAAGAATACGTGAGGGGACTGACACGACGACCCCGGCGCTCAGCCCTCGACGCCGGTGGAGGTGTGGGCGGAACCGACGGGCTTGGACTCGGGGGATCCGCGTTGGCGCAGGTAGACCGAGAGGATGGCCATCGAGGCGACGGCCAGGAGTTCGGACTGCCAGTTCTGCAGGGTGCGGTTCCAGAAGTCGGCGGAGCCCAGGTACTGCGGCCAGGAGACGGGTGCCTGGAGCTGGCGCAGGTGTTCCTCGTTGTAGGCGGCTACGCCGGCGATGGACTGGGCCAGCCATGACCACGTGAAGATGACGGCCATGACGATGCCCAGGGAACGTGAGTAGAGGGTCTGCCGCCATCCCTTGTCGGCCGCCCAGCGGGGTGAGGACGGGTCCGCGTGGTCGCCGACCTTCTGCTCCCGGTCGCTCTCCACGCCGGCCTTGTCGAGTTCCTTGGATTCCGGTGATCCGTGCTGGAGCAACCAGACGGTGCCGAAGACGTAGAGGAAGAACTGGAGGTATTCCGACTGCCAGTTCTCGGTGACATCGACGGCGAAGTCGGAGGTCGCGAGGTACGGGAGGAAGCCGAGCGGATGCAACCCGTCGGTGACGAGCTGGTTGTTGAAGTCGGCATGGCCGGATACCGCCTGCCCGATGAGCGTGAGCAGGAAGCCGGTCCCGAAGGCGAGGGTCAGGCCGTTGTGCTTGCCGAATCGCGTGAGACGGTTCACCGGTGCATCAGCCCCACCGCGGTGAAGTAGCTCAGGCCGACGCCGACCGTCAGCAGGACCAGCGTGAACAGGGTGCGCATGGTCCGCTCAGCCTCCTTTGACCTGGCACTGATACGGCTGCTGAGAACGTGGCTCGCAGCCTGCCGCGGTGATCAGCCAGCCGGTCGGGAAGGACGACAGGAACAGGGTGTCGGTGGTGAGGACCACCTGTGCCTGCTGCCCGTAGACCTCGCTCCCGCGCAGGGCTCCCGCGTACGGCAACTTCTCTTCGGCGAGGGCCTTGGCGCAGGGGGCTTTCGCGGACTCCGTCAGTTCCTGCCGGGTCTGCGGAGCGAGTGCCGCGCAGGCGCGTGACCAGTCGGCCTGCCGGACACTCCGCTCGAAGCGCAGAGCCGCCCGGGAGGCCGCGGACTCCCGCTCGCCGAGCGTGGCACAACCGGTCAGACACACGCCGCAGGCAAGCACCATCAGGCCCGTACGTCTCCAGGGCGGCACGAAGACCTCCACGCATACGTCGGAAATGTCTCGGCCATGGTCATGCAGCGGCGCAGGCGGGGGCGGTAGCCGCGCCGTGCCCCGGTGCGGACGCGGAGCGTTCGGGCCAGACGCCCCGGCCGCCCGGTCTCAGGTGGACCAGGTCACCGTGGCGCCGTCCATGATGACCACCTTCCCGTCCGCCCGGAGAATCAGCTTCGCGCCCGGATGACCCCAGACGTCGGCGCCCCAGATGGGCCGGTCGTCACCGTTGTGGATGACCAGGTTGCCGTCCGTCTGGAAACGGGCCGTGTGGTTGGCGCCGAAGGTCATGGACGCCCAGGTGGCCTTGCCCTTCTCGTTGTAGACGACGAGATTGCCGTCCGACTGCATGACCATCTTGATCCGGTTGGTGCTCCAGGACTCGCCCGCGGACAGCGTGCTCGGGGCCGAGACGGAGGTACTGGTCCACACCGGTGTCGTGGGCTCGGCCTCCTTCTCCGTGGTTCTCGCGGATCGGGTGGCGCTGGGGGTCGTCTTGGGCTTGGTGTCCGAGGCCGTGCCGACGCCGTCCTTCGACTCCTTGCTCCGCTCGGGGCTCGGCTCGGGCTTCTTGGACGGTTTCTCGCTCGGGGCGGCACTGGGTGTCCGGGTGGCGTAGCCGTCCGGTGCCTGGTTCGTCGCGCCCGCGCCCAGGACGGTGTCGGCATCCTCGTTGCCGACGGAACTCGCCGTCTCCTGCTTGCCGTCGTCGTCCTTGGCGCCTCCCATCAGCAGGAAAGGCACGGCGATGAGCGCGGCGCCGACGATGGCCGCGGCGGCCAGCATCGGCTTCTTGGGCCGTCCGCCGTGGGACTCCCCGGAGTCGGCACCGGGGTGGCCGGTGTCCGTGGCGACCAGCGGAGCGGCCCCCATCAGCGCGGGCACCTCGCCACGGAACTCGCCCTGGGCGCCGCCCTCCGCCTCGCCGGACTCCGGCTTCTCGGCCGTGGCCGGCTCCTCCCGCGGTTCGCGCGTGACGGAGGTGCCCGACAGCGTTGTCGCCTCCTCGGCGGCGTCCTCTCCCCCGGTCTCCGGGCGGGTCGGGCCGGCCGCGGCGCCCTCGTGCTCCGCTGGTTCGCCCGTCGCCGCCTCCGGGACCGGCACCGTCCTGCCCGGCGTCAGCGCTCCCTCGGGCGGCTCCGGGGAAGCGGACAGGGTGACCGCGACACGGACCTGGGGCGCGCCTGCGGCGGTGTCGGGAGAGGTGTCGTCTCCCGCTTTTCGTTGTGCACTCATGCCGGCGTTCTCTCCGTCATCTGTCGGCTTTCGTGGGGCAGTTGGCGCTGTCGCGGGCGGCTGTCAGATCGTCCACCGGTCGGCGGAGCCGCATCCGCCGATCTCCAGGTGCGCGTCGTTCCCGGCGGACCCGCCCCCCTCAAGGCCGAGACAGAGGTTGTTGCTGGAGTAGCTGCGGATCCAGTACGAGCCGTCCGAGCGGGGGTCGAGCCACCACAGCTGGTTGTCGGCGGTCGCACGGCAGTAGTACTCGGTGACGTTGGTGCCCGTGGCGGCCGAGCCGTAGTAGGGCAGGTCCATGCAGTACTTGTCCTTGCTGTTCCTGATCAGGAACAGGGAGGCTCCCTCGGGCCCGCCGGTGGCCTCCACGACCTCCAGGTTCCACAGCTGGTTGTCGCCGGCCGTGCCGTTGCAGGGGTACTGGTTGACCGGGCCGTCGATCTTGCCGTTGCCGTAGTCGGGGACATCGGCGCACAGGCCCGTCGTGGAGTTCCTGACCAGGACGGTGCGAGCGCTGGAGGCCGCGTTGGCCTGCCGGCGCAGCTTCTCGGCGGCGCTGAGCGTGGTGGCCTTCTTCGACTCGGTCTTCTTGGACTCGGTGACCGTCGGCGCGGCCTGCTTCGGCTCGGCCACCGGCGCGCGGCCGGGGTCCTTGGACCGCTTCTCCTCGGGCGACTCGCTGGGCGAGGGAGAGGTGGAGGCGGAGGGTGACGGCGCCTCGGTCGCATAGCTCTGCGAGGCGTGCGGGATCCGGTCCGAGTCCAGAACCGTCCCGGCCGCGTTGTCGGTCCGGTCCGAGCTCCGCTCGTCCTTGTCGCCCTGTCCCGCCACGAGGAAGGGGACCCCGATCAGGAGCGCCCCGACGATGGCAGCGGCGGCCAGCATCGGCTTCTTGGGGCCGCCGTGCGACGCGGCGACAGTCGCGGCTCCCCCGCCTTCGCTGCCCGCTCCCGCTAAGACTGCGGCGATGTCGGCGCCCGGCGCGATGTCCGCGGCGTCGGGGTCGGTTCCGGTGTGGGCGGCCGTGGACCGCGCCGGCGCCTCTCCCTCGCGGGCTGCCGGCACCTCGCCTTCCCCGGCCGTCGGCTCCGCCTCGGAGCTCTCGGTCTTACCGCCGCCCGACGTCTCGCCCTCCGTGCGGACAGGCTCGCTTACCGGGTTCGGGGGAACGGCGGATGCGGAGGCTGACGGAGCAGCTGTGGCGGAAGTGTCCGGTGCGGCCGACGGTATCGGTGCCGCTGACGCGGCGCCGGTGCCCCCGCGTCCTCCTCCACCCGGTGCCAGCGCCGCGCCGGGATCCTGGGCTGTCCCCTGGAGCGGTACCGCCCGGCGGACTGTCACCGACGGCGAGCCGGGCGCGGACGACGTCCCGGAGGCTCCGGAGCTTCCGGACGCTCCGGGCTCGGTCGGCGACGCCTCACCGGCGGGATCGGTCTGACGAGCCATACGACTCCCCTACTCGTGTCAGTGGTTCGCTGTGGTTTCCGGCGTCGTGGTGCCGAAGGGTCCGGAGCAGCGCTCCGGCCACTGATCGGCACTCGCCGGGGCCGAGCGTCCGCGCACCGCCTCGTCCAGCCGGGCGAGTGCGGCGCGGTCCCCTTCGGGGTCGGGCGTCACCGGCACCCGCGAGCCGGGCAGTTCGCGCAGGAAGATCTGTCGGGCCGGGTCCTGTCCGCCTCGGCGTACGTCCAGCACCCGGAAGAGGGCTCCGGGGGTGAACACCACTTCCTCCGGCCCGTCGCCGGGGTCCAGGAGCTGCCGGACCCGGCGTGCGCCGACGGACCAGATGACGTAACTGGCGCCCGCCGTCATCGACGGACGGACCGGGTCGAGCGGAGTGGCGCTCACCGGGGCCACGTCGCGCAGCAGAGTCCCGGGGCTCGGCATGCTGATGGAGGAGACGGCGCCGGTGGCGCGCAGCACCACGCCTCGGTAGGAGGGCAGTCGGCTCAGCGCTGATGCCAGGCATGCCACGTACGGCAGCAAGCCGGCGTCGTGCGCGTGCAGCGAGCGCAGGAGAGCCTGATGGCTCAACGGCCCCTCGCTGTTGTGCAGATAGAGCCTCAGCGCGATCAGATCGGCGCGAGCGGCTTCCTGTTCCTTGCCCCGCAGGGCGGGCATCCGAGCCAGCGCCCGGGCCACGGCTGTCCCGTGCCGGTCCCATTCCGTGTCCGCCAACGTACGGAACACGGTGCGCTCGTCCTCCGTACTGCGGTGCCCCGGGCCGAAGGGCACGGGAGGCAGCGTCCTGTTCAGCGGCTCCGGACCAGCGGGTACGCGGGGGCTTCCGTCACCGGCATCGGTGTCTGCCGACGCCGACGCGGGCGTCCGGCCCGAGGGCCCTGCCTGCGGCTCGTCGGGGGTCTCACCCGTGGCCACGCCTGGGCGGGAGCCGGTCGTCTCACCAGGCAAGGACCCGGTGGTGGAGACTCCGTGCGGGGTGGCGGGCACGCTCTCCGACGTGGTGGGAGCCGGCGTCTTTGACGTCTCCGGCGGGACGGAGCCTTGGACGCCTTCGGCGGTGTCGGCCGTGGTGGCAGACGCGAGCGGTTGTACGTCCCTGCCGCGGTCCCCGGCTTTCACCGCTTCCCGCCCTGGCGTCACGGCAGCCGATGTGCGGTCCGGTGAAGTCGGTTCCACAGCTGCCGTGTTGGGCGCGTGCGAGGTCGACGCACTCGTGCCGGCCGAGTCGGTGCGCTCGGCGCTCTCCGGCCGGACGGCCCTGCGCGGGGTCGCTGATGCTGCGGCGCTGGACGTCGCCGCGCCGGCCGTCGTGCCGGCCGCGAGCTGTCCACCGACTCCCGTGGCAGCGGCAGGCTGCGCAGGCCGCGTGCTCTGGTTGCTCGGCGCGGCCGGGGACGGCGGGGCCGGGCGCTCGGCGCGTCCTGGCGCGGACGTCGTGTGCGGTCGGCCGGTCGCGTCCGGCGGACCGGGCACCTCTCTGCGTGCCGGACCGGGAGACGTCAGGGAGGCGAACCGGATCGTCCGCAGGCCGTGTCCCGCGGCCAAGCGGCGCAGCTCACGGCCGCCGTCCCGGGGAACGCCGTGCACCTGCAGCGTCACGCTCGCCCGGAGAGCGGGACGCAAGGCGCCGAGCAGGCCCGACAGGGCCGGCCACAGGGACGGGTCGAGGTGTTCGCCCGGAAGGCCGACCTCGACGAGCGGACCGGACGCGCTGACGGGGCGCTCCGTGTGGGACAGGCGGGGACCGGCCGACGGGCCGACCCACAGACCGGCCCTGGTGACCGTGACCTGCCACTGGTCGGAGAGGGCGACCACACCGTCCGTGGGCTGGGCGGCGCCCGGCAACGGCGGCGTC
>JABFXD010000863.1 GCA_013361925.1 Streptomyces sp.
CCGCAACCGCTCGACCTGCCGCGCGCTGAACTCCGTCGTACGCCTCATGTGCTCGATGAGCAGCGCCAGTTGGTCGTCACCGAGGTCGTCGAAGAGCGCCACCCAGCCGCCCCCCAGCCTGTCCCACACGCGTCCGAACTCCGCGACCTTCTCCGGCACGGTCGTCACGAGCACCCGCCGCCGGTCGGCCGCGTCCCGCTGCCGCACGACATACCCGGCCCGCTCCAGCCGGTCCACGAGCCGGGTCGCCGACCCGGTCGTCAGCCCCGTCAGCTCGGCGACCCGGCCGGTCGTCACCGGAGCACCCTCCCGGGTCAGCAGGTTCAGACACTGAAGATCGGTGGGGTGCAGGCCGAGATGGTCGGCGACGGCCTGGTTGAAGAGGGCGTACGAGGCCATGGAGCGCCGGGAGACCACGGACAACTCGTCGAGCATCCGCTCACGTGACGTATCGCCACCCATGCCCGCCACCCTTCGTCTGCGCCGCGCAGAAATCGTACGACGCACACACTCACCGGCCGAAGAAGGCCCGGCGCCGGTCAGAAGTAGTACGTGTCCCCCGTGTCCAGCACCAGCACCCGCTGCCGGTCGTTGGCCCGGTTCCGGTCCACCACCCCGCCGCTCCACACCGTGTCGATGTCCACCAGCACCTCCGACGGCTCCCCGCGCAGCCGCAGCCGCAGCTCGATCTGCTCCCCCAGCCCGTCCGCGTCCAGCGCCCCCACCCGGCACAGCACGACCCGCGCACCCGAGCGCGCGCACCCGTCCGGCAGCTGCTGCCGGTTGGCCAGCGGCTCCGACCAGCGCAGCCGTACGGTCGCGTCCGGGACCGCCGACGGCCCGTGGTTGCGCGGCGTGAACCGCACATCGACCTGGCCGGAGGCCATGGAGGCGGCCCCGTGATAGGCGAGGTCGGCCTCGGGGGCGGGGTCGAACCACCCGCCGCCGGACCCGTCGGACCCGTCGCCCGCGACCGCGGCCGGAGCCGCACCGCCGACCGCCAGCACAGCCGCGACGCACACACCAAGAACCCGCATACCGCCCACTCCTCAGAGGAGACTCCACCGTGGTCGTACGGATGTATCCCACGCGGAGCGCCGGGCAGGCGCCGTCCATCAGGTGAAGCCGCTGTGCCACCCTTCCGGCATGCACGTCCTGCGCTCCGCCGCCCTCTTCGTCGTCGCCGCCCTCTTCGAGATCGGCGGCGCCTGGCTGGTGTGGCAGGGCGTACGGGAGCACCGCGGCCTGCTCTGGATCGGCGGCGGCGTCCTCGCCCTCGGCGCCTACGGTTTCGTCGCCACCCTCCAGCCGGACGCGCACTTCGGCCGGATCCTGGCCGCGTACGGCGGGGTCTTCGTCGCCGGTTCGATCCTGTGGGGCATGGCCGCGGACGGCTACCGCCCCGACCGCTGGGACATCGCGGGCGCACTGATCTGCCTCGCGGGCATGGCGGTCATCATGTACGCCCCGCGAGGACAGTGACCCCCGCCCCGCGTCAAGGCGTCTCGTCGGGCAGCAGCCCCAGCTGGCCCAGGAACTCCATCTCGTCGAAGTAGAGCCGGTACTCCGTGATCCGGCCGTCCTTCACGGTGGCGAGGTCCACCCCGCGAATGCTGACCTCCTTGCCGGTGGCGGGCAGGGTGCCGCCGTCGGGCAGATACAGCGGGCCGGTGTTGTGGCCGCGGTAGACGCCCTCGTCGATGGCGGTGTCGCCGACCTCGTAGGAGTGCAGGGGCTCGAACCTGCCGTCCGGGACCGACTCCGTCATCTGCCGCCAGTACTCCACGATGTGGTCGCGTCCGTGGATCTCGCCCTCGTCGGGGGTGTAGGCGACGGCGTCCTCCGCGTACAGCTCGCCGAGGACCTTCAGGTCCGGGTGCGCGGTCACCGCGTCGGTGAGCCGGTCCATGACCTCACGCGCTTCTCCCATGATCCACCTCCGTCTTCCAGGGGATCACCCCTCTCATTTTCCCACCGGCCCGCGATACGGACCGCCCGGAAGGGAGCACGGGAGCCCGCCTATCCTGGGGAAGGTCACCGAAGGCCATCGAAGGCCGACCGGAGGCCAACCGAAGGCCCCCTGATCGCCGACCCGAGGAGCTCCCGCCCATGCCCAGCGCAGCGTCCCGCATCGCCGTCGTCACCGGTGCGAGCAGCGGAATCGGCGCCGCCACGGCCCGCGGGCTGGCCGCCGCCGGCTACCGCGTCGTCCTCACCGCCCGCCGCAAGGACCGGATCGAGGCGCTGGCGGAGGAGATCAACGCG
>JABFXD010001059.1 GCA_013361925.1 Streptomyces sp.
GCCTGGGCGTCGCCGTGCCGCGACGAGCCGTTGTCCACACCGGGCCGATGGCCCAGCGCCCAGCCCTGGTCACCCACGGGCGCCTGCCGCACGGGGAGGTACCCGGCCGACGCGGTGGCACGATGCCCGTGCGCCCGGGCCGGCGCACTCGTCGCGGGGGAACCGGTGACGGACGGCGGGCCGTAGTCGCCGACGACCGTATGCGTGGCTGCGGTCGCGGCCTTGGCCGCCTTGCCGGAGTCGTGTCCAGTGGTCGAGCCATGTCCGTCGGTCGGGCCCTGCTCCGGCGCGTCCGGCCGGGGCGTCTCCGCGGTCGGCGCCGGCAAGGTCCGCACCGGCGACACCGGTACCACCGGCAGCTCGGGCGCGGACGGGAAGGACGGCAGACTCGGCAACGTCGACAACGGCGGCACCTGCTCCGGCACCTCGGCCAGCCCGTCGGTGACCGTCTCGACGAGGTCACCGACCGGCCGAACGACCTTGCTGTCCACGGCTCCGACGACCTGTTCGGTCACCGGGCGAAGGACCTTGTCCTCGGACGTACCACCCGTGGCGGTCGCCGAGGTCACGGACGTCACCACGGACGTCGCCGTAGGCAGACCCTCCGCCGCGCTCGCCCGCTCCCCACAGAGGAACCCGAGCGCGAACAACCCGCCCACCAGCACGACCACTTGCAGCGCACGCCGCCCCACCGCCGTGCGCAACACGCGCAGGGCGGCACCGGGCAGTGCGGCTGACCAGGTCAAGACGGGCGGGTCCTCCCCGTACGGCGGAACACATCACGCGTGACGAGCTAGAAGAGGCGTCGATACTCGCACGGGAGTGCGGAGGTTGCGCAAGCCCCCTGTTACCGATGGGTACTCATGTCCGTTTTGCTGGCCCGTGCCAGTGGTCAATGGATCGACAAATCACCCTTCCGGTACTGGAATCGGCCGCTTCTCGATCGCCGCCG
Organism: Streptomyces sp.; assembly: GCA_013361925.1. GTDB lineage: Bacteria > Actinomycetota > Actinomycetes > Streptomycetales > Streptomycetaceae > Streptomyces. The sequence continues at coordinate 953 of JABFXD010001059.1, forward strand.
CCATCACCTCGGGGAACAGATCCGGCGTACAGGCAAAGGCCGGTGCGCCCAGCGCGGCGAGCGCGGCAGCGTGCTCCCTGTCGTAGGCCGGCGCCCCCTCGTCGGACAGCGCGAGCAGCGCCACGAACTGCACGCCCGACGCCTTCATCGCCGCGACCCGCTTGAGCATCTCGTCGCGTATGCCGCCCTCGTACAGGTCGCTGATCAGCACGACGACCGTCTCCGCGGGCCGGGTGATCTGCGACTGGCAGTACGCGAGCGCCCGGTTGATGTCCGTGCCGCCGCCGAGCTGGGTGCCGAAGAGGACGTCGACGGGGTCGTCCAGTTGGTCGGTGAGGTCGACGACCGCGGTGTCGAAGACGACGAGTCGCGTGTCGATGGACCGCATGGAGGCGAGCACCGCCCCGAACACGGACGCGTACACGACCGAGGCCGCCATCGACCCCGACTGGTCGATGCAGAGGACGACCTCCTTCTTCACCGACTGCGAGGCCCGCCCGTAACCGATGAGCCGCTCGGGCACGATCGTCCGGTACTCCGGCAGGTAGTGCTTGAGGTTGGCCGCGATCGTGCGGTTCCAGTCGATGTCGTGGTGCCGGGGCCGGTTGACCCGGGCGCTGCGGTCGAGAGCGCCGGTGAGGGTGGCCCGGGTCCGGGTGGCGAGCCGTTTCTCCAGATCCTCGACGACCTTGCGGACGACGGCCCGAGCCGTCTCCTTCGTCGTCTCCGGCATCGCCTTGTTGAGCGACAGCAGCGTGCCGACGAGATGCACGTCGGCCTCCACCGCCTCCAGCATCTCCGGCTCCAGCAGCAGCGTGGCAAGGCCGAGCCGGTCGATGGCGTCGCGCTGCATCACCTGGACGACCGAGGACGGGAAGTACGTCCGGATGTCGCCGAGCCAGCGCGCCACGGACGGCGCCGAGGCCCCCAGCCCCGCCGAACGGTCCCGCCCCGACTGCCCCTGCCGGTCCCCCTTCCCGTACAGCGCGGCGAGCGCCCCGTCCATGGCGGCGTCCTGCCCGGAGAGCGTGCACCCGGTCCCGTCCGCCGCGTCCCCACCGAGCACCAGCCGCCACCGCCGCAGCCGCTCCTGCGCCGGGTCCCTCACCGCGTCCGTCATACGCCCACCCCCTTACGCAACCGACCCGTCGGAGCCTGCCGAGCAGCCGACCCGTACGCCGGCCGCCCCGAGACCGTTCGCCCCGATGCTGACTGCCTCGATGCCGACTGCCCGGATGCTGACTGCCCGGACTGCGGCTGACCGCCCGCCGCCGGCACCGTCGTGGGCGGACCACTCGCCGCCGGCACCGTCGCCACCCCTCCGGTCACCGGCCGTTCCGTCGCCGCCCCTACCGTCACCGATCGGCCGGTCGTCAGTCGGCCTGTCGCCGGTCGCTCCATGGCCGGATCAGGCAGCGTGGCGCTCGTGCCGCTCGTGGCGCTCCAACCCACCCCCGCTCGCCCTGCCATGGACCACCCCGGCTCCTCCGGCTCCCCCTGAGGCCGCGCCCAGAGCGGCATCACCCGCACGTTCGTCGTCAACACCTCCGCCCCCTGCCTGTCCGCGACCGTGTCCATGCCCGCCCCCTCGGCGCTCTCCCCCGGTCCGCTCATCCACTCGCTCGTCATCTCGCCACCCCCGCAAGGTCGTTGTCGTCGGCGCCCCGCTGAACAGGAACGCCGTCCAGCCCCAGCAACAGCCGCACCACCGGCAGCACCGCGTCCGCCCGCGCGGCATCGAGCTCGGCCGCGAAACCGGGGACGCCGGCACCGCCGCCCGGCACACCGCCACGTCGCTCGCCCGGTCCCCGCCGGACCAGTTCGCCGAGCGTCCGCCGCACCCCCGCCTCGTAGGCCGAGAAGGTCCTGCGCAGCAGCGGCAGCACATCCGTGAAGGCGTCCGCCGGAACCCCGGTCAGCCAGGCGTCGACCAGGCCGAGCAGCCGCTCGTCGTGCACGAGCAGCATCCCGCCCCCGGCGCCCCCTCCGACGAAACCCTCGATCCAGGCCGCCGCGTCCGCCGGTGGCGTCCCCGGCGACAGCACGAGCCCCATGAGCCGCGCCGCCTCGTCCTGCCCCAACTCCCCGTCGTCGAGCAGCAACCGCACGGCCCGCCCCCGGACGACCCCGGGCACGCTGTCCCGCCCGCTCAGCACCCGCAGCACGGAGTGCCAACGGCCACGCAGTCCACCGGACCCACGAGCCGAAACAACCCCCCGCGCCGCAGCCGCGCTCCCCGGACCGGCCCCCACTCCCTCCACGGCCACGTCTCCGTGATCGGCCACGGTCTCCACCGCGCCCGTCTCCCCCAGCAATCCCACCGCCCCATGCACCGCGTCCACATGGCGTCGCATCTCGTCGGCGGCGTCCGCGTCCAGGGCGGCGCAGGCCGGAGGGAGGCCGACGAATATCCGTTCGGCGAGGCCCTCGGCGACCTCCGTGAGGGCGTGGGTGTCGGTGCCTCTGACGTCGCCGTAGCGCAGGGAGCGGACCAGGGCGGGCAGGGCCTGGGCCAGATGACCGACGTCTGCGTCGAGTGCCGCGCGGTCGGCGAGGACCTGCATCACCACCGGCAGCGCGTCCGGGAGTTCGGCTAGCAGACAGCGCTCCGCGAGGGCGGTGACGTCGGCGAGGCTCGGCGCCCCGACGGCGTCCGCCTCCGCCTTGGCCGTCGCCGCGGCCGGCACGGTCGTGCCCCACACCCCGGCCTCCGCGACCCGCACCGACAGCTCCGGTTCCCAGCGCAGCCGCCATGTCTCCCGGAACGTGCCCGTGCTCCCCCGCGACGCCACGGGCTCACCCCACGCCACGCCGAGAAGCCGCAGTCGGTGCAGCAGTCTGCTGCGTCCGGCGTCGGTCTCCTTGCGCAGATCGAGCTCCAACTCCCGCTCCAACGCCTCCGGCTTGAGCCGTAGCCGGCGCTGCGCCCGCTCCAGGTCCCGCTGCAACGGCACCGCGGGCGCCCCCTGCGGCACCTCGCCGAGCACGTCCCCGACCACCAGCCGGTCGTGGACCAGCGACAGCGGTACGTCCGAGCCCTCGCACATCACCGCCCGCACGGCGTCGGTGGTCTCGCTCAGGCCGGCCAACGGGCGCCCGCGCATCGCCGCGAGCGTCTCCGCCAGCCGCACCGCCTCGATGACATGCGCCGAGGAGACGAGCCGGTCCTCCGCCCGCAGCAGCCCCGCCACCTTGGTCATCCACCGCTCGATCGGCCGGTCCGGCGCGGTGAACAGATGCCCGTACCACCCCGGCGAGTCGATGCCCGCCCCGTAGCCACTGACCCGGGAGAGCCTGCGGTGCGTCCACGGCACCCACGTCATGTCCGCCTTGACCTTCGGCAGCCCCTTCAGCAGCGCCCGGTCGGCGGCGACGGACGCCTTCTGCCGTAGCGCGGGCACATGCCACGCCCCGCACACGACGGCCACGCCGCCCTCGAACTCACGTTGCGCCGCCCGCACTTGGAGCCGCATGTACGCCTCCCGCACGAGGTCCTTGCCATGACCCCCGTGCCCGTACGTCTCGCGCAGCGCCCCCATGGCCTCCTCCAGCGCGAGGAACGGGCCGAACACATCTCCCTGGCCGCCGCTCCGATGCTCGACGACGTCCTCCCACCAGCGCTCGGGGTCGTCGTAGCCGGCCGTCTCGGCCAGCACGGCGAGGGGGTCGACCCGGACGTCGACCGACTCGGCAGTCTCCGTCCCACCCGTCCCGTCCGCCCCACCCGAGCCGTCTGTCCCATGCGCCGTCTCGTCGCTTCCCCACGCCAGCGAGTGCGTCGCCGGCAGGTCGACGAACCGGGCCGGGACCTCATGCTCCAGGGCCCACCGCATCGCCACCCACTCCGGAGAGAACTCGGCCAGCGGCCAGAACGCCGACCGACCGGGCTCGTCCACGGCGTGCGCCAGGAGGGCCACCGGTGGCCGCATGTCCGCGTCGGCGGCCAGCGGGATCAGGGCGTCCGCCTCGGGCGGTCCCTCGATGAGCACGACCCGCGGCCGGGCCGCGTCCAGTGCCGCCCGCACCGCCCGTGCCGACCCGGGCCCGTGGTGCCGTACGCCGAGCAGCAACGGCGCCCCACCGGTCACCCGACCCTCACTCTCGCCCCCGTCAGTCCCGGTCACACCATCGCCTCCCCTCAGGAACCGCCGACCCCTGTCCCCCACCCGCGCCACCTGTGCCCGAGCCACCCGAGCCGCCGCCTCCCTGGCCCCCGCCCGGCTTCCCCCATCCCAGGTCCTCGCCGCTCATCCGCTCACCTCGCGGCAGGCGCGGTAGAAGTCCGTCCACCCGTCGCGCTCACGGACCACCGCTTCCAGGTACTCCTGCCAGACGACCCGGTCGGCCGCCGGGTCACGGACGACGGCGCCGAGGATGCCCGCGGCCACGTCCCCGGCGCGCAGCACGCCGTCCCCGAAGTGGGCGGCCAGCGCGAGGCCGTTGGTGACGACGGAGATGGCCTCCGCCGTCGACAGCGTGCCGCTGGGCGACTTGACCTTCGTCCGGCCGTCGGCCGTGACCCCGTCGCGCAGTTCGCGGAAGACGGTCACCACACGGCGGATCTCGTCGATCCCCTCGGGCACGGCCGGCAGGTCGAGGGAGCGGCCGATCTGGTCGACGCGCCGCGAGACGATGTCGACCTCGGCCTCGACGCTCTCCGGCAGCGGCAGCACGACCGTGTTGAAGCGGCGGCGCAGGGCGCTGGACAGGTCGTTGACCCCGCGGTCGCGGTCGTTGGCCGTGGCGATGAGGTTGAAGCCGCGGACGGCCTGCACCTCCTGCCCCAACTCCGGTATCGGCAGCGTCTTTTCGGACAGGATGGTGATGAGCGTGTCCTGGACGTCGGCGGGGATGCGGGTCAGCTCCTCCACCCGCGCCGTCATTCCCTCGGCCATGGCCCGCATCACCGGGCTGGGCACCAGCGCGTCGCGGCTCGGGCCGTTCGCCAGCAGCTGCGCGTAGTTCCAGCCGTACCGGATCGCCTCCTCCGGTGTGCCGGCCGTGCCCTGCACCAGGAGGGTCGAGTCGCCGCTGACCGCCGCGGCCAGGTGCTCGGAGACCCAGGTCTTCGCCGTACCGGGCACGCCGAGCAGGAGCAGGGCGCGGTCGGTGGCGAGGGTGGTCACGGCGACCTCGACGATGCGGCGCGGGCCCACGTACTTCGGGGTGATCACGGTGCCGTCGGGCAGGGTGCCGCCGAGCAGGTACGTCGCCACCGCCCACGGCGACATTTTCCAGCGGGCCGGGCGGGGCCGGTCGTCCTGGGCGGCCAGCGCGAGGAGTTCTGTGGCGAAGGCGTCTTCGGCGTGCGGTCGCAACGCCTGGGCAGGCGTCGTCTCCCCTGTTTCCACGGGCATGGGCTCAACGGACACAGACATGGCGAAGTCCCCCTCCAGCTCGGCCGGTTCTGCCGTTCTCGGATCTGGCACCCACCTTGCACCACACCACTGACAATCGCTCTGACCTGCGAAAACGCACTCGCAGTAGCGCTCGGAGGACCGATTGTCAGTGGTGGGATCTACCGTCGAAGACATGACTCAGCAGGGGGTGCGCTGGACGGCGGACCAGGTGCTGGCACTGGCGCCTGACGCATCGTCACGCAAAGCGGGAAGCAAACTCGGGGCGGCGGGGCCGTGGTCCGAGGCGGGGAGTTCCGACGAGGGGGCGGTGTGGGGGCTGTGCAAGGGCAGTGGCAGCAAGCCGTATCAGACGGTCGTGGACATCGCGGACGTGTCCGGGCCCGCGTACAAGTGCAGTTGTCCGAGCCGGAAGTTCCCGTGCAAGCACGCACTCGGGCTGCTGCTGCTCTGGGCGGGCGAGGAGGGCGCGGTGCCGCGGGGGTCGGCGCCGGACTGGGCGGAGCAGTGGATGGAGGGGAGAAGGAAGAGAGCGGAGGAGAAGAAGGACGCGGGGGCCTCGCCGTCCGGCTCAGGTGATCCGGAGGCGGCGCGGCGCCGGGCGGAGCGCCGGGCCGAGCGGATCACCGCGGGGGCGACGGAGCTGGAGCAGCGGCTCATGGATCTGCTGCGCGGGGGGCTGGCCGGCGCGGAGCAGACGGGGTACGGGCTGTGGGAGGAGACGGCGGCCCGGATGGTCGACGCCCAGGCATCCGGACTCGCGGCGCGGGTGCGGGAGTTGGGGGCGATACCCTCCTCGGGACCCGGCTGGCCGGTGCGGTTGCTGGAGGAGTGCGCTCTCCTCCACCTCCTGGACCAGGGCTGGCTGCATCGCGAACGCCTGCCGGACGGCCTGGCGGCGACGGTCCGTTCCCGTATCGGCCTGCCCGCCTCCCCGGACGGCCCTCCGGTACGGGACCACTGGCTGGTGCTCGCCCAGTACGACACGGCGGACACCCGGCTGACGACCCGCCGCATCTGGTTGCACGGCACCGACTCCGGCCGCAGCGCCCTGCTCCTCTCTTATGGCGCCGCGGGCCGCGCCCCCGAACTCGCCCTGCCGGTGGGCCTGGCCCTGGACGCGGAGATCTCCGCGTACCCGGGTGCCGGGCAGCCGCGCGTGGCCCTGACCGAACAGTTCGCACCACCGGCTCCCTCCTCTGTACGTCCGCCGGGGATGACGACGACCCGGGCCGCCGCCCGTTACGGCGAAGCGCTCCGCGACGACCCGTGGCTGGAGTCGGTCCCGGTGACCCTGGACCAGGTCGTCCCGACGCCGGACGGCGGCAGCTGGCAGCTCGCGGACGCCGACGGCGAGGCCGCCCTGCCACTCACCGCCACCGCCCGCTCCCGCCCCGGCCTGTGGCGCCTGGTCGCCCTGTCCGGCGGCGCCCCGGTCAAGGTCTTCGGCGAGTGCGGCCACCGCGGCTTCACCCCGCTGACGGCCTGGCCGGAGGGCCCGGGCGAACCGGTCCGACTGTGCTGACACCGCCGGCTCCGACCTACGCGCCCTCACCGGCGCATCCGACCGACGTGACCTCACCGCCGTACCCGACCGACCTGGGAGCGCACACGTACACCACCGGCCGCGCCACGTTCACCGTCCGTTCCACGCACGACGACGACAACGTCCACGCCACCTACGCCGGCAGCCAGGCCCACGAGGACGACGACAACGTCCACATCACGTACACGGGCGGCAACGCCCACGCCACCGCACGCGCCCGCCGACGGAAGGCACTCGTATGAACAGGACGCCCACGCCGGTGCATTCACCCACCCCCGCACCCATCCCACCGCCGGCCCCCGTCATCGTCTGGGAAGAGCTCGTCACCGCGGCCCTCCTGGGGACCGACCGGCGCTCGTCGGCGGTCGGGGCGGCGGGGCGGGAGGCGCCGGTCGCGCTGCTGGACGCGGCCGCGACGGAGACCGTACGGCGGCGCGCCGGGCTGCGGCCCGCGCGGGCGGCGGCGCGTCCCGAACCGGCGCCCGCGGACTCGCGCCCCGCGTTGCCCGCCGCCGCGGCCCGCAGGCTCGCGCTGCTGCTGGCCGACCGTCCCGGCACCGGCGGCGGTGGCCGCAGGGGCAGCGCACCGGACCTCATGGAGCTGCTGCCGCAATGGCTCGCGGCCGCCAACGCCCGGGGGTTCGCGGCACCCCCCGAGATGCTGCCGGCGCTGCTGGACGCGGCGCGGGGGCGTACGGATCTACGGCCCTCGGCGCTGGCGTTCGCCGGGCCGCGCGCGGTGTGGCTGGCTCGGCTGAACCCGGACTGGCGGTTCGCCCTGCGCGCGGCACCGGGCGGCGACGCGGCGCTGCCGCAGCCGCGGGACGGGGAGCGGGTCCGGCAGCTGTGGCAGGAGGGCCTGTTCGCCGAGCGGGTCGCCCTGCTCGCGTCGATACGGGCCCGCGAGCCCGCCGTCGCGCGGGAGCTGCTGTCGGCGACCTGGGCGACGGAGCGGGCCGAGGACCGGCTGATGTTCCTCGACTCGCTGCGGACGGGGCTGGGCGCGGACGACGAGCCGTTCCTGGAGCAGGCGCTGTCGGACCGCAGTCGCAATGTCCGGGCGACGGCCGCCGAGCTGCTCTCGGCGCTGCCGGGGTCGGCGCTCGCCGCGCGGATGGCGGTGCGGGCGGCGGCGTGTGTGGCGGTGGACCGTACGCGCGAGGTGCCGTGGATCGTCGTTGAGGCGCCCCACGAGTGCGATTCGAGCATGGAGCGGGACGGTGTCGTACTCAAGGCTCCGGCGGGACGGGGTGAACGGTCGTGGTGGTTGGGCCAGTTGGTGGAGGCGACCCCGTTGGGGACGTGGTCGGCGCGGCTCGGCGGGCGGACGCCCGTGGAGATCGTGGCGCTGCCGGTGACGGACGACTGGCAGTCCGAGCTGCACGCGGCGTGGTGCCGGGCGGCGGTCCGGCAGCGGGACGCGGGCTGGGCGCGGGCCCTGCTCGGGGCTCCCGCGGCGCCCGAGGCCGGTGGTCCCGGGGCGGTGTCGCTGGCCGAGCGCGCCAAGCTGCTCGGGACGCTGGATCCGGGCGAACGGGCCGAGTGGGTGGCCGGTTTCATCGCGGCGCACGGACTGTCGGAGGCGTTTCAGCTGCTCGGAGGGTGTGCCGTGCCGTGGGCCGGACCGCTGGGGCGGGCTGTGGTGGACGCGCTCAACATCGCTCGGGACGCGGGGAGTTATCCATGGAGCTTCAGTGGGGTGATGGGGCTGGCCGAGCGGTGCCTCGATCCGGCGGAGGCGAGCCGCCTGGACGGGCTGCTCGCGGTGCCGGACGAGACGGAGGACGCGTCGCCGGGGGCCGGGGGTTACTGGGCGGAGGCGTTCCAGCG
>JABFXD010000131.1 GCA_013361925.1 Streptomyces sp.
CGGCATCGCCACCCAGAACCCGACGCTGCGCGACCGGTTCTCCGGCAAGGCCGAGTACGTCGTGAACTTCTTCCAGTTCATCGCCGAAGAGGTCCGCGAGATCCTCGCCGAGCTGGGCTTCCGCACCATCGAGGAGGCCGTCGGCCACGCCGAGACCCTCGACGTGACCCGCGCGGTCAACCACTGGAAGGCGCAGGGCCTGGACCTGGCCCCGCTCTTCTACGTGCCCGAGCTGCCCGAGGGCGCGGTGCTGCACCAGGTCATCGAGCAGGACCACGGCCTGGAGAAGGCGCTCGACAACGAGCTCATCAAGCTCGCCGCCGACGCGCTGTCCGCCGACTCGGCGACCGACGCCCAGCCGGTCCGCGCCCAGGTCGCGATCCGCAACATCAACCGCACGGTCGGCACCATGCTCGGCCACGAGGTGACGAAGAAGTTCGGTGGCGCGGGCCTGCCCGACGACACCATCGACATCACCTTCACCGGTTCCGCGGGCCAGTCCTTCGGCGCCTTCCTCCCGCGCGGCATCACGCTGCGCCTGGAGGGCGACGCCAACGACTACGTCGGCAAGGGCCTCTCCGGCGGCCGGGTGATCGTCCGTCCCGACCGGGGCGCCGACCACCTCGCCGAGTACTCGACGATCGCGGGCAACACGATCGCGTACGGCGCGACCGGCGGCGAGCTCTTCCTGCGCGGCCGTACCGGCGAGCGGTTCTGCGTCCGCAACTCCGGTGCCACGGTCGTCTCGGAGGGCGTGGGCGACCACGGCTGCGAGTACATGACCGGTGGTCACGCGGTGGTCCTCGGCGAGACGGGCCGTAACTTCGCGGCCGGCATGTCCGGTGGCGTCGCGTACGTCATCGACCTCGTCAAGGACAACGTCAACGTCGGCAACGTGAACGCCGTGGAGGCGCTCGACGACACCGACAAGCAGTGGCTGCACGACGTCGTGCGCCGCCACCAGGAGGAGACCGGCTCCACGGTCGCCGAGAAGCTCCTGGCCGAGTGGGACACCGCGGTGGACCGCTTCAGCAAGATCATCCCCAGCACGTACAAGGCTGTGCTCGCCGCCAAGGCCGCCGCCGAGCAGGCCGGACTCTCCGAGTCCGAGATCACCGAGAAGATGATGGAGGCGGCGACCAATGGCTGATCCCAAGGGCTTCCTGAACCACGGCCGTGAGGTCGCCAAGTCCCGTCCGGTCGACGTGCGGCTGAAGGACTGGAACGAGGTCTACGTCCCCGGCTCCCTGCTGCCGATCATCAGCAAGCAGGCCAGCCGCTGCATGGACTGCGGTATCCCGTTCTGTCACAACGGCTGTCCGCTCGGGAACCTCATCCCCGAGTGGAACGACTACGCCTACCGCGAGGACTGGGCGGCCGCCAGCGAGCGGCTGCACGCGACCAACAACTTCCCGGAGTTCACCGGTCGCCTCTGCCCCGCGCCCTGTGAGTCGGCGTGTGTGCTCGGCATCAACCAGCCGGCCGTGACCATCAAGAACGTCGAGGTCTCGATCATCGACAAGGCGTGGGACAGCGGCGATGTCGACCCGCAGATCCCCGAGCGCCTGTCGGGCAAGACCGTCGCCGTCATCGGCTCGGGCCCGGCCGGCCTCGCCGCCGCCCAGCAGCTCACCCGGGCCGGTCACACGGTCGCGGTGTACGAGCGCGCCGACCGCATCGGCGGTCTGCTCCGCTACGGCATCCCCGAGTTCAAGATGGAGAAGCGGCACATCAACCGCCGCATCGAGCAGATGCGCGCGGAGGGCACCCGCTTCCGCACCGGCATCGAGATCGGCCGCGACCTCAAGGCGACCGACCTCAAGAAGCGGTACGACGCCGTCGTCATCGCCGCCGGTGCGACGACCGCCCGTGACCTGCCCGCCCCGGGCCGCGAGCTCAAGGGCATCCACCAGGCCATGGAGTACCTGCCGCTGGCGAACAAGGTGCAGGAGGGCGACTACGTCACCGCTCCCATCACCGCCGAGGGCAAGCACGTCGTGGTCATCGGCGGTGGCGACACCGGCGCCGACTGCGTGGGCACCGCCCACCGCCAGGGCGCGGCCTCGGTCACGCAGCTGGAGATCATGCCCCGCCCGAACGAGGAGCGGAACGCCGTCTCCCAGCCGTGGCCGACCTTCCCGATGCTCTACAAGGTCACCTCGGCGCACGAGGAGGGCGGCGAGCGGGTCTACTCCGTCTCCACCACCCACTTCGAGGGCGACGAGGACGGCAACGTCCAGTGGCTGCACCTCACCGAGGT